>JBKPEN010000097.1:0-11144 GCA_046728425.1 Thermoproteota archaeon | reverse complement strand
GAAGGACTTTATTCGACAGTTTTCTAACATTCAGCAAGATGCCATGCAGAACTACTTTGCAGTTCTTCAGAATCTGACATTTCATAATGCAATGTTCAAGACTACAGTACAGAGCGGGGGTAGGATTTCTATTCCTGAGGCTGAAAGGCAGGCACTCAATATAGAAGATGGAGATCTTGTGCAGGTGATAGTGGTACCTATAGAGCGGCGACGCAAAGGATCCATGCAAAAGGAAACCTGATTATTGTTCTCTGCCCATAAGAAACTTCAGGACGAACTTATTAAACATTATAGGCTTTTCGACGTATGGCGTGTGGCCGCAGTTTCTTATCACTACAATCTGCCTTTTTGGAATTTTATCATATTCTCTGGCGTACTGTAGTGGTATCATCCTATCGTTTTCTCCCCATACAAGAAGAGTTGGAGCAATTATATTGGAAAGCCTGCCGTTTAATTTGGGCGCATATCTTATGCCAAGCACAGTGGACATGAATGCATACTTTGCGTTGGTAAGCCTCATTCTGTTTACAAAGTCCATTACTATCTCTTCGTTGACGGCATTAGACTCGTAGGCCATTTCCCTGAATGCCTCGTAGACGTGCTCATACACCGGATATAGTGCAGCCATGATGTATCTGTCAAGGGTCGGAGTCGATGTCTTCATCATGCCTGCAGGCGATACCAAAACTAGCTTTTCAACCATGTAATTGAACCTGATGGCAAACTCAGTGGCAATATGACCGCCAAATGATGAACCTATGATGCTTGCTTTGGATATGCCCAGATTGTCAAGAAACGATCTGAAAAAGTCAATGAAGAAATCCATTGTATATTCTACCGCAGGTTTATCGCTGTAGCCAAACCCAATAATATCTGGAACTATTACGTGAAAATATTTAGACAGAGCTGGAATTACACGAGACCATCTTTCAGCAGAAGCGCCAATGCCATGCAAAAGAATCAAAGTCTTACCTTCGGGCGGCCCATAGTCGAGATACCTTATGGTATAGCCATTGACGTTGGTGAATTTTTGTGGCGTCGACTGCTCGCCCAATCAGTTCCATAATGGAAAGCTTATGTAATATATTTATGTAGTTATAAGGGGGCGCTGCGTAACTGCGTTGTAGTAATTTGATATCGACAACAAAGAACTTTTTCTACTCCTCTGCTCTGCTCTTCTAGTATCCAGCAGTCTGCAATGTTAATTCCATCTATGGCTGATTGAAGATTTTCGAGCTGGGGCTTGACCTGTATTAGCCTGTTGGAGGTTGTTCTTCAGGTTTGATCTCTTCTGCTCCTGAGCTTGCGTAGTCCTGTAGTTCCGGCTTTTCTTCTTCGCTGACTGGAGGACTAATAATATCCTTTGATTGCTCAGTTGATTGATGCTGCTGCTCTACCTGTTGTTGCTGCTGCTCTACCTGTTGTTGCTCTCCACCATCAATGGTTTCAGCTGTTGCAAACCTGTCTCCTACGTGCGTTACCCTCACTCTAGTTTTCTGACCGACCCTTCCACCTTTCACAAAAACAATAAATCCTTGAACTCTGGCAACCCCGTCGCCTTTTCGACTAATCTCGGTAATTTGAACATCGTATTCCTTACCGCTTTCAACTGGCTTTGGACCGCCGAAGCGGCTGCCTCCAAAACGTCCTCGTCTGTACGACATTCACTTTGTAGTGGACAGCATGACAATTAAAGAGAGGTGATGTAATCATCTTTCTCATTGTTACAGGCCTTTTCTTTGTAAATAATCTACGTTAATAATTTTATAGGATTATATCTATACGGTCTCTAGATCTTTTTGGCTTAAACCTTGTTGCATCTCTCTAAGGCTCGCATATTTGCATATAGTGTTTATACCACTCCACTTCCCCATTGGCCATTTAATAGCGTCTCATTAACAGAAATGTATCAACCATAGAGAGAAAAGGCTAAAGAGAGTCGTATAGTACAATTACCAGTGCCAGTTAAATCCTCGTTACTGCAATAAGTGTTAGACCAACACTAAATTGGCTACAAACTCAACCGATGAACCCTTGCCTTCCTGGCAGATGGACAATAGACAGAAATATCATCATTTGGATTATGATGATGCAACTATTGAAGGTTTGATGCATTATTTCAAATTTCAAACGTACTCTGAACTACGATGGTTCCTGCGATGCATAAGAAAAAACTAGCCTTAGGTTAAGCTAGAACATCATGACTGATCCTGTTTCCTTTTATATACTTCAACAACGCATCAGAGTCATGTTCAACCTTGAAATACTGCTTCATATTTTCAATTGTCTTATCATCATATAGATGATGATGCTTTCTATTGATCTTTTGCTTTTCTCTAAAAATCTCTGATGTCATAATATAAGTTAGAAGTTCATAATAAATAAAGAGTTTCATTATAAAACCTATGACCCCACTTGCTAAACAAGACTTTAAGGCTATCGCGGTTTTTGTATCCATTGAAAATCAAAAAAGAAGATAGTCACTATCGACTTTTCAAGTTGTTGTCAGGTGGATAAGATGGGAGAGAGTACTTCATCTCCCAGATCCATTCTACCAAAGAAATCTGCATGAATGTATATCAAGAATACGCCTGAAACATATAATAACGATATCTTCGAACCTAAACAAAACTCGCCAGCTGATCTTATAGCGACCAGCTGGCAAGGATGCGATCAACGTGAGTCTCCAAGTTCACAGAGACTCACGTATCCTTTGAAAGGAGCGATTCATAATCTTAAGCTTTTAGAGCGATTTTTCCATGTCTTGATATAGAGGCGCATTCCTGACACAAAAACTCTGCAGCTATCGGTTTATATGTTTTAAACTTTGTCATCTTGGTATGTCTAAACGAGAGGAACATGAAAGGACAGAACACTTGCAAAGAAAACAGCAGGATGCAATCAACAGGTCAATTGATGAAACAAAAGACAACCTTCGCAGAGTAGTAGATGAAATGAAGAGGGAAACTCCAAGGTATTCTCAGACTATTACAGATTTCCACAATGAAACAGCCGACGCAACGCATGAGATTGCAGTTACCTTTTTGGAGTCACAAAAAGAGATAATCTATTCGATGCAGTCCGCATGGACTCCATTTTCAGAAAGAATCAGTAGCGGCGGCGACAACAACAATTACTGGATGATGGGTATGATGCAGCCTTGGTGGTGGATGGGAATGCAGCCTATGGACATGGCAGCCATATATGCAAGAAGTATAAGTGCAATGACTGACTGGGTAACAGCAGCCACACGCATGGCAATTAACATAATGTTTGCAGGAATTGAGACAAGTAGAGCAACTACAAACTATGTAAGGTACAGTTCTAAGGAAATCGCAAAAATAACTTCAAATACTGCAAGGGTCTTAGGGCAGAACACAAGGGAGACGGTTAGCAGAATGCAAGAGGGCAGCTATGGCGGTACAGCATCAACAGGAACAACAGCAGCAACAACGACTACAGGCAGGACTACGGCCACGATTGAAGAGAAAGAAACAGATACTGCAAGAAGAAAATAGGCACAAAAAAGAAAAGACATTAACAAAACTAATCTATCAAATTTTTTTTATCTCTAAAATTAGATTTGAAAATTAAATTATGTTCTAATAAAGTTGAGGCTTTTTACCAGTATTTTGTTTTTATCTTTTCAATGGCATACTCATGCTCGGTGCTCTTTCTCCTTGCAAATCTCTCCATCGCAGAGAGTGGTACGCCTCCAAGAGTTGAAGCCAACTGCGTGAAGAACCAGTCCTTTATCGGATTGTTGCGCCCTACTGCACCCATGAACTTTTGGATGCCATACTTGAAGTTGTGCTGCCAAGTCTTGTACATGACGCCCAGCTTCCCTGGGTCCATAGTATTGCCAATGTCAAAAAAGTCTGATTTCTCAAGAAGTCCAATAGGCACAAAGGTGAGCGGCGTCGTAGTAAACTTGCTGTCTGGCTGCTCGGTTTCTAGCTCGTGTATTAGTCTGATTGTATCCCAGCTGTCCTCCTGTGTCTCATCGTTGTTAAGACCCATAATAAGCGTGAATGCCGGAACCCAGTAGTTCTCATTAAGTGTCTTAATGGCCGTTTTGACTACCCAGTGCCATTCTTCCGGCTTGTATGGAGCAAGCTTGCGGTCTGCATACTTGCCAATGAGCCTTATGCTGCCCGTCTCAAAACCACATTGGATGCCAATGTGGTTATCGGGGCTGGCTCTAATTATCTTAGATACATTGGGGATGAGTCTCTCATCTGCAATTGCACCGGCAAGCGTCCCATGGGTTGGATTTGTATGTTCGATGCCTGTTGCCATGATACCTTTGAACAAGTCTTCTAGGGCTTCCCGATTAGGCTGCATGTTCTTTGTTGTCCTAGGGTTGAGACCGTAGACAAAAATGTCGTCGCTATGGATCCAGGCATTCTTTAATCCACCATACTTCATGTTCACTTCTATTTCCCTTTGCACTTTTTCAACCGGGTAGTACCTGAGTGGTCTCAATGTTACATCACAAAACTTGCATCCTCGTCCACAGCCACGCATAACCTCAACCATGCCATGCATGCTAGGGTTGACAATAGTTGGAATCTCACTGACTGATGGCTCATCCCCGTAGTGAATGAACCTGCCATGGTACTTTCTGCCGTTTTTAACAAATTCTTTAATCTCAACCTTGAACTGGCTCTTCTTGAATGGATTAGCAGTGTCACATTCACCTGCGATGAGCGCATCAAAGAATCTGCCTCCCGCTCCATCCATTTCGGGGCCGATACCTCCAAGCTCCCCTTCGACAATGCCGTAAAGGCCATACTCCTCTATCTTGGCTGGGTCGTAATTATATTGCCAAGTGCCAGAAGCGCCAGCAATCACCTTGGCCTTACTTCCTGTCCTTGCCTTGGCGGCATTGATTCTCATATGAAGCTCGCGGTTGTAAAATTCATCATAGGACATCTGTTTGCGGCCATAAGTGAATGTCATAGTGACTGGACCCATACCAAGCGGATCCATCTCATATGTCCCAACAACTTCAGTTTCGGGCCCAATGAATTTCTCGATGTGATCTGGGTGGGAAACCACGACATCCTCCTGCTTGTAGCCGTCTCTCAAGAGTGCAGCTTCAACCTTTCTCAGGCCATAAGGCGCGTAATTGGCAACACCATTTGTATGGTCAATAGGATTGCAAATAAAATCAAAAAGGACTCTTGGAGTTACCTGATTGCGCATGACATAGTACCAAAATGAATTGTGATCTCTGTTAAAGTCTATTGCCGGGGCGCAGCCAAAGAATGATGCAAGCGATATTCCTCTGTAAGGGGACATCAATGTGCGATCGGCAGCAAGAACCACTTTAGGATACTTTCCCAATGTTTCAATCCCTATTCCTTTTAGAGGAAAGTGATTACAGATCCATTAAAAGGTTTCCAATACTTTGCAATGGTTTGTGTTAGTATTTACTTCATGTGGCCGTCTCGCTTTTCTATAAATTCCTGTAAGGTTTCGTTCCCTAACTTTCTTTTCAAAACATCATGTATGCCCCTTACAACACCGAAACCATAGAATGTAAGAGCAGTATAGAGCGAGAGCAGAGTCGCGCCCTTTTCATATGCTTTCCAAGCGTCTTCTCCTGAAAAAATGCCGCCGCAGGCAATTATTGCTATATCTGGAAACGCTTTATGTACATCCTCTACCAACTTGAGCATGTAAGGAAAAAGCGGCTTGCCGCTTTCACCGGCAACTTCTCTTGTAAAATTTTGGCAAAGCCTAGTAGATTTGGTATCTACGGACCTAGTGTTGCCTAGTGTGATCAAATGCCCTCCATTTTCATAAAATACCTTGATCGATTCGAACTTGGCTTTCTTTTCTTCATCTGACGGCGGCAGTTTGCTGTACGGAGATATCTTGGACGCCTTAACCTTGCCTGGAGCGTGTGTGTTCATCAGATCGATTATCTTTTTTGTAAACTCCGGTGACTGCAGCACCTTATTGAAATCAGTATTTGGCGAAGTCCTATTTTCTTCAAAACCAAAGTCGATATGGGGTGCAGATCTAACTAGGATTTCTTTGCATGAATCAAGCACTGCGTCTTCAGTATAGATGTCAGTGATGCCGGAAAAGTTAAGCAGGATTTTTGCTTTGCCTCTTGATCCTCCCATGAATTTTCTTAAATTTGAAATTGTATAATCTAGGCCTTTATGAGGATACCCTTGTGCGTTAATTATTGCTTTCCTTTCATCGTCGATTATAACTCTGACAGTGCCCTCGCTCTTTGGCCGCTGGGAATTGCCAGTATTAGGATTTTTCAACACGCTACCTGGGTTCAGAAAGCCAAAAACATATGATGTTGGGCTAAGCACCTCGCAGTTCTTATCAAATCCTGCTGCGATCCCAATTGGGCTTTTCAATTCATAATTTTCAATTTCAACTGCTAGCTGGTCACCAGGATCAAAATAAGTCATATTTTCTCTAAACCTGTCTGTCATCTTGAGCAGACTTTCTTTTGCCTTCTCATGCACCACTTCTGCCTGTGCAAACTCGTCGGTTGCTTTGTATCTTGAATAAAGGTATCTGCGGTAAAGCCTGAATAGATGTGGATCCAAACTCATCTTGAAGGAATCTACAAGCCTCATTTATGGTGTGTCTGCCCCCTTCAATTTCAAGCCTTCTTATCCATAGTCCATGCTAGCTGTTGGTGGCTAATTGTCAAAAAAGGTCTGCCACCAAATATCAAAGTAATAGTTGTTAGAGATTTCGTATTTCTCCAAGCAGTAATAATCTTCGCTGATCTTAGCCATCATCATCAGCACAGTGTCTTTAGAATTATTATCCTCATATTCTTTTTGCTAAAGGTATGCGAATAGCCCTTGCTTTCTTTCGCTTGATTATTTTGAACTCTACTGCCGAAGCTCATGCCACTAGTTGTGTACATATCCGCCTAGGCAGCTGTTACTCGGGTCTTTGGCATGGTGACTCTTTGGTAGTCATCCTCTAATCTGACAATGTCATTTTCGTCAAACCTGCCATATGAGATTTCGAGTATTATGCACTCGTTCTCAAGCGCAAGTACTCTATGTTTTACTTGTCTTGGGATTGTAATCGTCTCCCCCTCCCCTAGGACAATTCTCTTTTCATCAATCTCGACCATGGCGGTGCCTTTGATTACCTTCCAGAATTCTGACCGCTTCTTGTGGTATTGCAGACTGAGCCGGGAATTTGCGTTGACATAAATCAATTTGACAGTGCAGGACTTGTTTTCGTGGAACTTCTCAAATCTGCCCCACGGCCTGCTTTCAGAATAAATCTTCATGCAAGAAAAGGGAAGAAAATCGATTTAACTATTTCCATTCCTATAAATACTGTAAGCTGAGAAGAGTACCTGTGGCCAAGTCAGACGATTGCACAAAAAATGATCATGGATTATGCAGTGGAACCATTAAAGAGACGGTTAATTCATTCACTATAACTAAGATGTGTGCCTGCCCCTGCCATGACAGCATGTACCACCTCATTAGAAACACTATCGCAGTCATAAACCAGAACCAGAGGAACAACCCATACCAGTTCACACATGACAATGAGAACAACAGTCTCTAGGCTACAAAGTCAGATGATTTTTTTCTATATTTAAATTCACGTAGAACTACTCTGACGTTATAAGTTATTTTAGAATGAATATTCACAAAGAACAAAATTCCTCGCAGATCAATAAACTAGATTAACCTTTACTGTCTATTGGCTCAATAAATTTTTCATAAAAAGTTAAATTGAGTTCGCGAATAGTCTGAATGACTTTGGACCAAAAGGCCACTGTAGAGGTTGCAGCTGCGCAGTCAAAGCCGGCAGTGCTGAAAGGAAAGGTGAGATATGATAAAAAAGCCGAGTCGGAGTTCTTTGTCGACAATTCGGCTTTGGCAGGCTTTACCACGGAGCGTATTTTATACATGGCTGTGAGGGAACTTATCGAAAACTCGCTTGACTCGTGCGAGACAGGCAATATCCTGCCCAAGATATCGCTTTCCCTAAAGCTACTTGATGCGTCAAATGACCTCTGGATGATTATATGCAAGGACAACGGTATCGGGATACCTTCCGACAAGGTACCCATTGCAGTATGCTCGTTCCTGACATCAGGCAAGTACGTTGAAAAGCAGCAGCGCGGCCTGTTTGGTGTGGGTCTCAAAATGATAGCTGCGTTTTCCACCAAAGATACTATTCATCCGCTCAAGGTTTGGTCAAAATCAATCGAAGAAGGTTTGGAGTATTATTTCGCACTTAGGACAGACATCAGCACAAATAAGCCAATAGTCCTTGCAAAAAAACTAATCAAGGGCGAAGAAAGCAAGATAGAGGGAGACTCAGGCTTTAGGGTCGAGGCGGTGCTCCATGCAAAACTTTCTCCAATTACAAGAAATAACATGAAGAACAAGATTAACGAATACATCAGTCAGACAAGCATTGTCAACCCTTATGCTATTATTGAATACGAAACCGATGAGGGCAAGGTCAGGTTTGAAAGAAGGACGGAGGTCATGCCGCAGCCCGCAAAAGAAGTTCTCCCTCACCCAGCAGACATGGATCTACAGACGCTCAAGAAGGCAATAATGAATTTTATGAATCAAAAGACCACACTTCAGGGAATCTTATCGACTTCATTTCAAAAGATGTCGAGCGAAAAGGCAAAGGAGATTATTGCTAAAGCAGGAGTAGAGAACAAGCCGGCTGACAAGTACACTGAAAACGAGCTCATCGAAATTGTCAAGGCGTGCAAGCACATCAACTTCCAGCAGGCAAACACGGATCACCTCAGCCCGATTGGTGAACAGATCTTGACGACTGGAATGACCTCTGAATATACAATTATCTCTACCAAGGAGACTGTCTCCAAAGAAGCATCTATCCCTGAAATTCAACGGCCCCAGATCACCGTCAAGATGTTAAAGCCAGCACTCGCCGCCTATGCATCCCGCACGTGTGTAATCAACAACAGGCCCACTATTGTTGAGTGCGGAATCGCATATGGAGGTGACATTCCATCGTTCAAACTCTATAGATTTGCAAACAAGATTCCTCTCCTGTACGATGAAGGATCAGACGTAGCAAGGGAAGTAGTCTCTGAAGTTGAGATAAATAAAATGGGAATCACCAAGAAAGAAGCAAAGACACAATTTGCAAATGGCGAGATCAAGTCGGACCGAGCCGTAGAACTTTTGCCAATCCACACTTTTTTCCACATTTGCTCTACCAAGATTCCGTACAAGACTGCTGGCAAGGAAAGCATAGCCTCAGAAGGCGAGCTGAAAAAACACATGAAGTTTTGCCTGTCTGAACTCTATCGGAAGGTGAGCGCGCAGATAAGAAAGGAGTTACGCATGAAAGAGGCCCAGGGCCGGCTTAATCTTTACAAGTATTACATTCCTTTGGTCGTAAGCGCAATTTCAGAATCGATCCGACTTGATGCTATCAAGCTGGAGCAGTCGTTTGCTGAGCTTGCAGAAAAGCATGTCAAGGGCGAAATCACTGGCGGAGTTGTGGAGAAAAAAGAGGATAGGATAACTGGTGAGCGCCTTGAAGAAGAAGCAGAAGAAGCATCAGTAGAGGTCACTGGCGAAGTAGTCAAGCCGAATAATAAGGAGCAAATTGCAATCACTGCTGCTGCTGCAGCGAGAAAGGGCAAACTGACAAAGCCGAGGAATAAGGAGGAAAAAATACCGGAAAGTCTGCGAAAAAATAAGAAGCAGGATCAATCGCAGATGACACTTGACAAGGTGGCTGAGGATGCTAAGCCAAAAGGGAGGAAGAGCAAGTAAATGCCAGACGACAAGCGCCACCTAGAAGTCATCAAAAAGATTAAACTGATAATGAAGGATGTCAGCACTGACCTTATGGTACAAAAGACCATGCCTGTGCTAAATGTCCCCAAGGTAGGATATGACAACACAGTTTGGTCTGGTAAAGAGAGGATGTTGACAATTGGCGACAAGACCGTCAGCATAAGCCCAGACAGCACTAAGAAAATACCGACGTTTGCCCAATATTTGGTAATGGCTAATGCCGTGCGCAAGCTGCTGAACGAGGAAATGGAAAGTACAATACGTGGAATGTACTATGCCACGTTGAGTACTGTGGGCGATGAGAAGAACAAGCAGAAGTTCTGGAACAGCCAAGATGACTCAGATGACGCAATCAAGGCAATCGAGCTCTTGACAGGTGTTCCAAGGGAAGAGTTCTCTGTAACCTCAAAGCCAAAGGGCATGATTTCAGGCCCAATCACGCTCAGAGTTGGAGGTGATATCATCAATTGCAACCTTGGCAGCAGAGCTACATCACAGCTGATACCGACCAATATACGCGACGTTGAAATAGTAGACGTCAAGGCCGACTTTGTAATGGTAGTGGAAAAGGATACTGTGCTAAACAATATTCGCAAGTCTGGCTTTATACAGAAGCACAATGCAATCCTGATGACTGGCTCAGGTGAGCCAGATCGGGCAACCAGAATGATGGTTAAAGCGCTCAACGAAGAGTGGAAAAAGCCGGTGGTGGTTTTTGCAGATGCCGACCCATGGGGCCTTGGCATCGCGCTCCGGTATAAGATCGGCAGTGAATCGCTCAGCTATGATAGCCACAGACTTGTCACGCCTGACGCCAAGATACTTGGCATGTTGTTCTCGGACATTTACAAATACAATATACCAGAGGTAGCAAGGCTTGCCGCGTCAGAAGAAGATCTTAATAGGGCAAACGATATGAAGAAAAAACCTTGGTTCCAAGATAAAAAGTGGCAGAAAGAGCTTGACATATTCCTAAAGAACAAGGAAAAATGCGAGCTTGATGCATTCTTCAAGCACGGCTTTAAGTATCTCTCGGAGACCTATCTGCCGCAAAAGTTGCGCGAAGCAGGCGTAATTTAGTATTATTATATGAAGCCCAAATTTAATTTATTCATCTTGCATTGATTCTAGATAAACCAAATTTCATAAGATACATTTCTTCCTTAAATCCAGTGTAATTCCAGTAGTATTTGTTAACAACAGTCGATATAACAAACCAAATAGCACTATTTACTATGATGGAAACAATAAAGCCATAATAATACGACATAATAATGCCAGTTATAGTACCTCCTATAAGGTAAGGAATTTGACGTTTTAGAGTTGATTTTA
>JBKPEN010000033.1:0-3346 GCA_046728425.1 Thermoproteota archaeon | reverse complement strand
GCGAAATTGTAAATTAGTCACCTTGATGCTGGGTGGCTATACTTCATTATTGTATATTCACAACTGCTGAAGGGATCATGCTACTCCGACTCAAAAGCTGGTCGTCATAAATCATGATATATTATATATTTCTGCTACATTAGAACAGTCCCAAACGTATCATTTTAATATCGTTCCAAAACCTTGAATTGTTGCAGGGCCGGTCGTCTAGTCCGGTAGGATACGGCATTGGCATTGCTGAGGTCGTGGGTTCAAATCCCACCCGGTCCATTTCTTACTGTTGTACAACTACGGCATTATTTTGAGTTCGATATTGGGTTATTGTAGAACAAAATAGCAGCAATACTCTTGATGGGCCTAAATGAAACCATATATTACGTTCATCAATATCTCGCTATAAAGTTTGATTAGCGCTTTGGGTATTGTGTAAACAAACTTTTTTATCTGATCATTCTATAGGCTTCAAGTTTATTGTCCTGCATCATAGGTATTATTATCAGATTTTCGTCCAATATGACTCCTAAATCAGCGGCACCCTGGTTTTGTAAATCTAAAGTTTCATAGCCTGTTCCATTGGAATTGACGACATAGAGCTTACCTCCCGCGTTATCCGTAACGTAATAATATCTTCCAGTACTATCTGCTTCTATTCCATCAAGACCACCAATAGGGACAGCTGTTCCTTCATTTCCTAAACTATTCACGGTACGATTTTGTAAATCAACAACCCTAATGCTTCCTGCTGGATTACTAAATGCTCCCAATGAAGCAACAATTAGTTTATTATTGCTATTATCAACATACAAGCCATTAGGACCATTTAATTCTGGAGTTTGCAACCACACTTGTAAAGATGCATTACTATTATTGGTGCTATTATCTCCAAGATTCTTGGTATCTAATCTATAGATAGTGTTTGTAACTGTGTCAGACACATAGACATACCCTTGATTATCTGATGCAACATCATTAAGAAAAGCGCTTCCTGGCGCATTATAGCGATTAATTATTTTGCCACTATTGACATCTATCTCGACAAGGTCTGTTATATCTGATACATATAGAAGTGTATTATTATTGGTAATATTATTATTGGTAATAGTCATTCCTTTCGGAGCATTTAACCCTGTTACCCAATTCAATTCAATAATGCTACCATTAAGAGGTGAAACCTTAGAAATGAATCCCTGATTGTCCTTTCTGTCTGGTGGTCCATCAATATTTGAAACAAACAGCATGTTTTCATTAGGCACATAAATAACAGATTCTGGAGTTTTCAATTCTATTGCTGTTTCCCATACCTTATCCATCTTTGTTGTAGTCGTCTGCTGTTGTTGTGCATTTGCTACCATGACATTGTTTGCAGCCAAAAGAATATCCATAATTATGGCGGTTGCCGCCGCCGCTAGCCCTATCATTCTGGCTCGTGAAGCTAGTAATGGTGGAGATTGCATTTTTATGCTGCCTAGAATTAAAAGTATATTCTAAGAGCAAAAAAGGTTATGCGTTAATTGTTCTCTAAAAAATATTTATCTAGCAGGCACTCTGCACAAGCGTGATAGCTAGATATCTGCGCACTTGTATTTCGCTTTTAGCTGAGATTATATAGCTCACAAAATCGCTCAGTAGTATTAAACTGCGACGTAAATGATGGTAGTGCTAGGAGTTATTTTCTCCTCGTCATAGAAGGAGACTCTGCATCTTTGCAATTCCTCTCAAATGATAGAAAAAGAGGATGGAAGCCGTCTCATCGTACACTGAGATGGACTGAGGTCGTGGGTTCAAATCCCACCCGGTCCATTTTTGTCATTCTAGTTAGTTGTTGTATTGAATTGAGCTCATTCTTGGGTGATTATGGGACAAATCCAGCGTAATGTGTCTTAAACACTGCTTGAAATTCATAAATAACATTAAGCATCAATGCTCCCAGACTTTGTCTAATCCCAAGATACAAGGAAGTACTACAATGGCACTTGCAGTACTTTTAGCAGTAGTTTTGTCAACCATGTTGCTCACTAATAGTAATCTGCAATTAGCCATGGCACAAATTGAAAATCAAACATCATCTGCTCCGCCTGGTGGAGCCCCATCTGGACTTCCTCCTGATCAATTTTCAGCTACTCAAGCTAATGCATCTACAAACAAAACATGCACACTAACGCCTTCACTAATAGAAATTGAAGGTACACCTCAGCAGATTGAAGGACCCTACTTTGTAGATAATATGCCTAACCGCTCTGATATCACATCAGACCCCTCCACTGGCTCTGTACAAGCAGGTATACCGTTGAGGTTAGTCATTAATGTCTATGACGTTGACGGAGATCATGGTGAGGGTTCTTGCATTCCTCTCAAAGGAGCCTTAGTAGATATTTGGCATGCAAATCCTCAAGGTGTTTATTCTGGTATTCAGCAGCAAGGCACTACAGGACAGAATTTCCTTCGAGGGAACCAAGTGACCGATGATAATGGGACTGTTCAATTCATTACAGTGTATCCAGGTTGGTATGAAGGTCGAGCTATACATATACATATCAAGGTACGTACCCTTGAAGGCTCAAATGAGAATTTTGAGTGGACATCACAATTTTACCTTAATGATTCAATTACAGAGCAAGTCCACACACAACCTCCGTACAGCGACCATGGACAGCCAGACATTACAAACCAAGGAGATATGATCTTCACTGGACCTTCATCTGATGGTCTAATTCAAAGTAATACGGGAGAGCATCTCATACTAAATATGACTCCTGACGAGGAGGGTCAAGGCTACATTGGGACATTTAATGTAGTGGTAAACGCTAATCAGACAGGGTAGCAGGCAGCATAATACTGCAAATAATAATGTTAATGATTTCTCTCAGTAATGGATAGATAGCATCATCATTTGGATTGAGCTTGCAAAAATGGAAGAAGGAAAATGAAGGAATAGGTAGGATCATTGGAAGAGGAGAAGTCGTTTGTATTATTGTTCCCACCAAACACAATTCACCTTAGACAAGTGGACAGGGTGAACGGTACAGCTCTCCTTTCATAGCTACTGCCACATTAGATAGGGGATAGAGCTGCCTTAGAAAGCAGATGCTGAGGTCGTGGGTTCAAATCCCACTGAACCGGCCTTCCAATTGCATTGAGTCTATTTTTTGAAGGTTTTTCTACCGGAACCCTCTGGGCCCTTGTTATGCAACAGTATAATTGCCCGGGCTCTACACATGACCGAGATAGCTGAAATAGAGCAAGCTAGGGGCTTTCCATAGGTGTTAGCAAGCGAGCTCCTAACTGCATACTGCAGAAAGGTTTAGGATCGTGATCTAGTCCAAATGCGTCACACAACTGTTTGCGG
>JBKPEN010000147.1:0-5796 GCA_046728425.1 Thermoproteota archaeon | reverse complement strand
CGCCTACTTTTTTAATGTCAACATTCCTTTCTTTTAATTTCTGCGCGATTACTATTAAGCCGTGTTGTCGACGTATCTCATACTCAATTACTTTTACTAGCTGATCTAGTTGCTGTACGCCCTTGACCTCCACTACGGCACCGTTCTGTACCGAGATGTTAATGTCTTGCCTGATGCTACCAAGTCCTCGTGCAACGCGCTTACTTGCCCGAAGGAACCTACCCAACGTGAGGGCAACCTGCATGATTTCGCTAGGTCTGCCCGTCACTGGTTCAAGCGCAATTTCCACAAGTGGGACACCCAGCCTGTCAAGACCGAACTTGCGCACTCCCTTATCATCCCCTATTAATTTAGCTGCATCTTCTTCAAGACAGATGCTTTGAACTCCGACTCGCTTGCCCGCAATGTCAAGATATCCACCAGATGCGACGAGCATAGTACGCTGAAAACCAGTTGTATTTGAGCCGTCTATCACTATCTTACGCATGACATGAATTTCATTCATAACCTTGGAGTGAAGTCCAAGCGAGAATATCAACGCAGTTTCAAGTGCCTCTTTGCTGACATCATGTGGAGGTTCCTCATCAGCCTCTACAAGGCAGCTAGAACCAAGAGCCGCCCGATATTCAACAGTATGCATCTTGGAAAACTCAAACATTGCCGCGGGGTCATAGACTCCAAGCTCACTTTGAGTCGGCCGCAGCTTGCGTAGGAACGATCTATCATATTCCTTTGATTCCTCGCAGCTACAGTTGCAGAACAGCTTGCTCTTTGTGGCTAGCTGCTGATGTATTTCAAGGCCTACCTTGAGGTTCAAAGATGCTGGGTCTAGAGTAGATGCCACTGGTTAGAAATCTCCTAACACACGTATTAAGCCTTGCCAGTTCCAAGTGCTCTTATGAAAGCTTAACTTTTTTGTACTCTTTCAGGATTAGTGGTTTAATGCTGCCGCATTATTTTTTGCTTTTTTTGCGGCTTTGTTGTGCGGCATATAATGGAATAGTTGCTTTGCTAAATGCCCTGTATCTATATTTATTATGATATAGGAATGATGGATGAAATCTCATTTGCGAGGTTTTCTTGCATTATTTTTTTGGCATCTTCGACATCCTTGCTATTTGCCAATGCCCACATTGCTTTGACCGTCGCAGTCTCAGAAATCATATCAGATAGAGGTATCACGCCTATATCAAGTAAGTCTCTGCCTGTGTCATAGACTGTCATCCTTACTCGTCCCCAGATACACTGTGATGTCATGCATACCATGAGACCTGCACCAACCGCCTTCTTTAGAGCGGGGAAGCACTCCTTGCCTACATGACCCAGTCCCGTTCCTTCAAGAACTATAGCCCTGTAGCCTGCTTTAATCGCATGTTCGATGAAAGTAGGATCAAAGCCAGGATAGTACTTAAACAACATGACTTTATTCTCAAATTTTGTGTTTACTTTAAAAGACACTCTAACAGGCTTGTACCTGAATATTTCCTCTAGTCTGTTCTGGTCTTCCAGCTGCATTTCTATTTCGTTGTTTCTTACAAGCGCAATAGGAGTTATATCAATCGACTCAAAAGCATCACGCCTGCTTGTGTGGTTCTTTCTTACTCTTGTCCCCAAATGACATGCAACAGTGTCATCTGAAATGCCAGCATGCATAGCAACAAAGACACCGGGATATTTTGACTCTGCTGCAAATATTATCGCGCCAAGCAAATTCAATGCAGCATCAGAAGATGGCCTATCCGATGATCGCTGTGCACCTACAAGCACTACTGGAACAGGCAAGTTCTGGAGTGCAAAGCTTAGAGCAGCCGCAGTATAATGCATAGTATCAGTTCCATGAGAGACCACAATGCCACTATACTTGTCTGTCTCAATTTTTTCTGCGACTTTCTCTGCTATCAGTGTCCAGTGCTCTGGCTTGAGATTCTCACTATATTCACTCATCAATACTTCAGGGTCAATTGATGCATGACTGGCAAGCTCAGGCACTGATGCATACAATTCATCAGCAGAAAGGGCTGCATGGACACCGCCAGTGCGATAATCTATCTTGCTTGCTATCGTCCCGCCAGTACTTATTAAGGCAACTTTTGGCAAATTCTGCTTAGCAGGAATAACTGCAGTAGTTGTGATAGAGGAAGTAGCTTGGTCTCTGTTTAACAATTTTGTTATCGATTTTATTTTTCCGACATGTATGCCTGTGTTATATCCACTCTTTAATTTGATGACAATGTACTCTTTACTAGCAGATTCGTAGCGCGGCATCAATATGCCAATAATCTCGCCATCCTTGGTAGTAATCTTAACGCTGTCCCCAACTGAAATGCTGTGCTTTGATAATAACTTGAGGCCTGCTTCTTCCTTATATCCGCCACTATTGTCATGGTTTGTCACCATTGTCAGGGTGAGTGCTAAATATATTAACAAATCTTTTCCTAGATAAAGAGTGTCCGGGCTCCGTCCACTATGAATTGGACAGCAATAGCTGCAATGAGTACTGCAAAAACCCTAGTAACAATGATTGAGCCTCGCCTTCCAATCACTCTATGAATTGTATCGATATATCTTAACACAACATAGGTAATACCTATAACTATCAGGATCGATAAAGCAGTCACGATCAGACCTGCCGTTTGGAATGAGATTATGACAGCTGTTATAGCACCTGGACCGGCAAGCAAAGGAAATGCTAACGGGACGACACCCGATTCTCCCTGAGTCCCTGCGCCAGCAAATCTCCACTCGCCGTGTGTAAGAAGCTCAATAGATACAATGAAAAGCAGGATGCCGCCCGCAACCATGAAGCTGGAAATAGTGATGCTAAAGATGGTTAGAATTTGAGTGCCAGCTACTGCAAATACAAAGAGCAAACCAGCTGCAGTTATGATCGCAGTCTTGGTGACAGATGCTCTTTCTATCCTTTCCATCTTTTGTGTAAGTGCAATAAACACTGGCACATTTCCAACTGGATCAATGACTACAAAGAGCGCAATAGTTGATCTGATTAGATCCGTAAGGAAAGCGGAAGAGATATGATCCACATTGTGTATTGGCGATAGTATATTATTAGCTGTGCTCTGTTATTGCGATGTTCCTAGATTCTAGTATCTTTAGGATCGCCTTTTCAATGTCTTGTTCAGTGATGTAGCCAAAGTCCCATGCATCAATGAAATTGAGAAAGTCGCTTTCCAGCATCTTTGCTGTATCCTGAAACTTTGCCATCCCATCTAATGTATCTGGAGACCTATAGCCCTTGGCAACCATGATGGGACAGCGATGGTCCTTCTCAATTGGGATATACCAAGCATTCTTTGCAAATCGGTAGTGACCATCTGATATCATAGTATACATTCGCATAAGCTCCTCATTTGTTAGCTTTTGCATGTCAATATACCACGGTTCGTTAACAAAGCTTGAAGCTGGCCTTCCTCCTTCATTGCTACCATTCTTACTTCCAAACAACATCGGTGACACTATATGGTCGATCAGCTAGAAATATATTATTTTCTACTTAGATGATGTGGCCTGGAATGTCTCTTCTGGAAATTGCCTTAACCCTTTCAACACCATTTATTTCCTTAATCACTTTGGAGACAGGCTTGGGGACCAGATCTTCCCAATTTTCTTCTACAACCATCCTCTTCCTTATCTCAGTGGCCCTCATCTCTTCACGCCTGTAAAGAGGTGCTTCAATTGCCTTGCTGCCTTGCTCGCGAAACAACATGAGTGTAAACAGGTCATTTGTAAACACAATATCGTATTTTGGCACAAGCATACCCACTTGATGGGTCCAAAGTGAGTGCACATCAATATCAGGAACAGGAATTATCAGTATGCGCCTGACATCTGCTTCCTCATCAGCGTCAAGCGACTCTTTTATCATCCTGATCCTCTCGCCTGCAGTGAATGGATTTCGGGGTTCATGGCTCTTTTGCGCACTTCCAACTACTATCACCAGCTGGTCGACTCTGCCTAGTGCAAATTTAACAGTGACTAGGTGTCCTTTATGGAAGGGCTGAAATCTGCCAATGAAAAGCCCATTACTAGTCAACAGCGATATGCTAGAGCCAGCACTATTTTTTAAACATATTTTTCAGAAGGCTTCCAGGCCGACTGAAAAAGGTTATAGTAGATATCTAATTGTAGAAGGAAGGCGGTTATTAAGATAATAGATCTAATAACTTCGTTACACCAAAAATTCGAAATCCTTCTTACTGTATTAGGAAATAAAGGGAATCTTGACAAGTATTAAGACCCCTGGCTCCCATTCGTATATACCATGTCCACCCCCCTCCAAAAACAAATGACCTGAAGCAGTCACAACAACTTTTACAAAGGCAATATACTACACAGTAGACTTGCAGCTACTAAAAAATTTAGATAGTTAAAATGGATTCATGCTTCCACTAATTTTGATCCTTTGACTATCTTTTTTCTATGATGTAGCTTCTGTGGTCACGGCATCGGATCCTGTAGCACTGGTGGATGCCTCTCTTTTGCCGACCCGTCTTCTTCTAGTTGCCGCTGATGTGCGGCCACCTTTTTTACCACCTTTTCTTCCCGCAGCTTTCTTGGATCTCGTTTTTGCCGGACTCTTTGATTTTCCTCTTGCCATGTTGTTATTGTTTTTTAAAGGTTGCAGTACTTTATTAGATCATATGATGGAATGTACGTGATTGTTTTTCTATATATAATTATTTAAAATTGTTATATAACAATATTGAAAATAATCTGTATAACTTCAAGCAATATCACTAATATACTGACGACTACACAGGATATACAATATACCGCTCTAGTAATAGTTCTAACGAAAACACCGCCTGGGTGTTGATTGGTTCTTCCTTTCAATCAACGTATACAAGCTTTTGAATGCTGAGGAATGTTGGAAAACTATAATCCACATCTTAGTTTCTTTTGATTGGGATTCTCTCTAAAGCGAAAGTGTCCAATAGGCATGTTGAAAAATTGCTATTATCGTCTGTCGTTTTTTTCTTGACTCCTGTCAATTTTTACGTATGGGAATTTAATTGTCCCTAGTCTCTAATTTTATTGATTTACGGTGTTTCTTGATACTCTTTCCGCTAGTATTTGAGCCAAGCTAGGAGCACCCATGTAGTCAGCAGTTCCTTCTACTCCTTCTGCCTCATCAGTTTCATCCGCATCCGCATCATCCGTGTCGCTAGCAGTTGTAGTGGCAGTTCCTTCTACTCCTTCTGCCTCATCAGTTTCATCCGCATCTAAGTCACCCGGAACTATCCTAAATATCGAGCCACTGTCGTCCTGGAAGGTTAACACATAAAGGTATCCATCAGGTCCAACTTTAACGTCTGTAATGCCTCCAAATCCTGTTCCAAATAGTATGTCGTCAACTTCGTCTCCCGGATCCAAAGCCTTATCCGCCAAGCCTTCTCTGAGGACAAGCTGTGTTCTATTCTCATTTAAGTCGAAATGATATAGGTTGCCATTGTTATAGTCGCCTACAAATAAATCGTTTTGATATGCGGCACCAAGCGCACTTGAATCGAGGAAGTCTAGCCCTGTAGGAGCAACAGTTTGCTGCCAAGTGAATTCCGGATCACTATATCTGCCCCTGCCATCAAAACCTACCAAATCATCTTCTATATCTAAATCATCTGCACGTTCAGCCAATCCTGATACATCTCTCCATCCACTGTTAAAGCCTGGTTCGACAAGGTTGAGCTCATCATATTGGTTTGGTCCATTTTCTGTGTCCCATAGGTTGCCAGTCACTGGGTCAAATTCCATACCAAAGCTCTGCCTCATGCCGTATCC
>JBKPEN010000113.1:0-4202 GCA_046728425.1 Thermoproteota archaeon | reverse complement strand
AGACGGAATACGAGATTTAGGATAGAGTCTCGTGGGCTCGGAGATGTGTATAAGAGACAGCCTAAAAGCACAGAGACCCTTGTCCATCCTAATTACACGTGTGTTCCTCTATCTGAAAAAGTAGTTACGTGGTAACAAGAGACTATATAATAACACATACTATTTTTGGATTATTACTTTATCGTCGGCATCTCGTTGACATCATTCAGCGTCCGAGATGTCTGATAAAATACTCCTCTATATTCCTTGTGAGATTCTAAAGATTAACGGTGTCAGAATTGTATATTATTTCACTGTCATGACTGGACAATCTGCATGATTCGTTACCTTGTGGCTAACACTTCCCAGCAACAAGTCTTTGAAACCTCCTCTGCCTCGACTTCCTATAAGGATTAGACCGCATTTTACCTCACTAGCAGTTTCCATGATTCTCTTTGCTGCATCGCCCTCCTGCAAAAGCATTCTGACATTTTGAAGACCTCTTTGCTTGACCTTTGCTTCATAAGAATCAAGGATTTGTTGTCCTATAGATCTCATGTCATCTTCAAAGCCTGGGGAGACAAGTGTACCAGACCCGGTCCCACCTTGATAAATATGTAGTACGAAGAGTTGAGAACCATATTTTTGAGCTATATCCATTGCAACATCAAAAGCAGTATCTGAATGTTTGGAGCCATCAACTGCAACAAGAATGTTTTCAAACATCTTCTTAAATCACCAATTTAATTTTGTGCATATAAAAAGTCTTTTAGAAAACGCGTTTTCTAGTTGTATTGAGTGTAATTGTGAAGGTTTTTCTGCCGGAATCTTCCGAGCCCAGGTTTTATCAAAAATGCACAGATAGATCAGCTCATACCAATTCAGTGAGGTGTATAACCGAATATCTTTCTTGGACTCCGATTTGCTGATCGTATTATCTGAATGCTACTATAAAGCAGTAGCATATGCTGCAATCATATACATAGGTGCACATCATCATGTTCAACAGCATAAAAGAAGCCCAAAGAAATTAAAAAAGAGCACACTGGGTGTAAAAAACCAATTCTCTGCCTAGTCATGCTTAAGATGCTTCAGTCAATTTTCCCTGTTTCAGGATTGGCAGGATTTTGTCCATAATTATACTATCTTGGTCAGCCGCCATGTCAAATGATACCGTTAGAACCGCCCAATCTGGATGATCTAGTGGAATGCTTGCCCTCTTCACCCTCTTGTACAGTGCAAAAGTGTAAATCACGTCTCCTAATTTTGGTTCATAGTCTTCCCTTGTTTTCATGCGAAGAACAGTTTTCATTGTACTATTCTGAAGTTCTTCTTCGTTTAGCAAAGGAACAAGTCCTTCTCGTGATTTGTAGGCAATCAGTGTTCCCATGTTGTTGGCAATGCCTGCAAATCTGATCGATTTATCAAGCTGCAATACTTGGTTACAAACCTCTTTTGCATAGCCATAAGGGGTTGAAGAGGACGACATAGAAGAAGTCATTGAATAATTATGTTCCCAATACTTAATTTATATCATAATTCTCCTTCTGCAAAAAGAAGGCTCGTCAATGCCAGCTGGAGATATACAGAGTTTATGGATGTATAGATTATACAACCGTACACTTTGTAGCTCCCGAATGATGTAACCAGTCTAATCTTCCATAGATAACATTATTCAACGAAAAACACTTACAGAAATTATCTTTCTTGTTTGTTCCTTGAACCTTATTATTTTATCGAATCCAAAATTTGAAGTTTTTTTCTCTCGAATCCCTCTGGACCCTTTTTGTCCTAATAAGAACAGTCTATAAATGACCACTAGAAAAATCGACCATGCGAAAGCTTTGATGTTAAAATGTATCTTGTCTACTATCGTTAAATTAACTACAACTTTTTATATACTTGTGTGAAAAAACATGGAAGGTACTGGTAACCTGGTATGAGGCCTGTTTTGCTTACAGTGGATGATGATCCAAATGTACTTAGAGCAATTGAACGTGATTTAAGACAACAGTACGGCAGTCGCTTTCATATTCTTAAAGCAGATTCTGGGCAAAAGGCTCTTGAATTAGTAAAACAGTTAAAATTACGAAACGAAAGCTTGGCATTACTGTTAGTTGATCAAAGAATGCCACAGATGTCTGGAGTAGTTTTCTTAGAAGAGGTTATGAATATTTTTCCTAACGCCAAGCGTGTATTGCTTACAGCTTATGCCGATACGGAGGCCGCTATAAGATCTATAAACAAAGCTAAAATTGACTATTACTTGATGAAACCGTGGGACCCTCCGCAAGAACACCTCTACCCTATGCTTGATGACCTGTTAGATGACTGGTGGGCTTCATTTAAGCATCCATTTGAAGGCATTAGAGTTATAGGATTGAGATGGTCACCAAAATCATATGAAGTGAAGTATTTTCTGGCCAGAAACGGCATACCTTATCAATGGTTAGATTTTGAGGGAGACGAAGAGGCTCAGCGTTTAGTGTCGTATGTAGAGTCAACACATAAGGGCGAGCACTCTAAATTCATTAACACTACTACAACAATAACCCCTGGTAGTTCTTTGTCTGTTCTCGATCATGATAGAACTGAAAATAATAATTCTGTATCCTCTATTAGATCGAGCTCCTCATTATCTTATTCGTCTTCTGTGAATTCTTCCTCCCACCCATCTTTGCACCTACCACTTGTCATTTTCCCTGATGGTACCTATATGGAAGAACCATCTAGTGCAGCCCTTGCAGAGAAAATTGGTCTTAAGACACATGCACAGATGCCTTTCTATGATTTGATAATAATAGGAGGAGGACCAGCTGGCTTAGCAGCAGCAGTATATGGCGCCTCAGAAGGTCTAAGCACCTTATTAATTGAAAGACAAGCACCAGGAGGTCAAGCAGGCATGAGCTCTAATATAGAAAACTACCTCGGGTTTCCTTCTGGCTTGAGTGGCAGTAATCTTGCCAGACGAGCTGTTGCTCAAGCGATTCGATTCGGTACTGAAATTTTGACTCCACAGGAGGCTGTAGGTATACGTATTGATGATCCATATAGAATAGTCAAAGTAAAAGATGGAACAGAGATAAGCTGCCATGCTATGATTATTGCTTGCGGAGTTTCATACCGCAATTTGGATGGGGTAAAGGGAATAGAGAAACTGACTGGAGCTGGTGTATACTATGGTGCTTCTATGGTAGATGCCCTTTCATGTAAGGGTGAGGATATCTTCATGGTTGGAGGAGCTAATTCTGCAGGTCAGGCTGCAATTCATTTTTCAAAGTATGCTAAAACAGTTACACTCCTAGTCCGCGGCGATTCTTTGAACAAAAGCATGTCAAGATATCTTATGCACCAATTAAATGAAACACCCAACATACAGGTATTATTAAATTCTAAAGTTACAGAGGTACATGGCGAAAATAGACTTGAATCCATTACTATAACAAATACTAAAACAGGACAGCTACAAACCTTTCCAACTTCTGGGTTGTATATATTTATTGGTGCCGTGCCACATACTGATGCAGCCGCCGGACTAATAGAGCGAGACGCAAATGGTTTTATTTTGACTGGCCCAGATTTAATGCAAAATGGGCGTGAGCGTCCACGGGGTTGGACCTTAGATCGTCAACCATTTTTACTTGAGACAAATGTGCCGGGTATATTTGCTGTTGGAGATGTACGTCATGGCTCTACAAAAAGAGTTGCTGCAGGCGTAGGAGAAGGGTCAATAGCTGTGCAGTTGGTACACCAATATCTAACAAGAGTGTGAAAAATGGTGTGGTAGATAGCGACAACAACAATAATAATAATAAAGAAACCAATGACAAGAGCATGAGTATCAATGCTACTAATGATAAAAGTATCACCAATGATAACGAAATGATGTTTCTCCATCAAATACGGCTCTTTTCAGGACTAAATGATCAGCAGCTAAAGTCTATAGAAAAAGGAGAAGAGGTATGGTTTGAAGCAGGAGATAAAATAATTGCTGAGGGAGAACACAATACCTTTTACGTACTATTAGACGGAAAAGTGGACGTCATATTGAGGGATGGATCTAAAGAAGCAGTACTTTCTTCGTATGGTTCAGGAGAACATTTCGGAGAGCTTCCAATTATTCTTGGATGGTCAGAGCATACATGTGCCGCCTATGCTACGAAGAAAAGTCACCTATTAAGATGGAAGGAAGATGCGTTCTGGCAACTGATATACAGTTCCCC
>JBKPEN010000086.1:0-1512 GCA_046728425.1 Thermoproteota archaeon | reverse complement strand
AGGTCATGCAATGTTATATTCCGTGTTCATTGCATAAATATTTTCTACCAGCATTTACCTTGGAGACTACTCCTTGGTGACCTCAGGCAACAGGAAACCGTTATAAAGTCCTGAGTCCGTTTGTGCTCTCTCTATGTTTCCCATTGTGCTGAGGTTGTGTCTCTATTTACACTTTCAGAGTCTTTAACTACTCCTAATCATATGCGATTATAGGGTTAGCGCTTCCTCTTCGTTATTTACTATATTCACCTAGTAGCAACAATGCCGTATGATCCAATAGAAGGTAAAGCAAACTATGTAGCAGAAATTGTTAATTCTATCAGCGATTTTATTAAACAAAGAAAAGCAGGCGCAGACACCCTATGATAATTCAATTCAATTCAATTTCAACTGCATCGCGCCGAATTCGCTTGGATTTCATATCTGTAAACTAACAAATACTGGTATATCTTATTTAGCAATCTGTACTTCAGCTTATCCATGGAATGAGACTATTCCGTGCTACTGTTTGCTCTTTTTTTGCACGTAACGATCAACTAATTTATCTGTTGTAAAGCCATCTATATATCCACTCATTTAATGAATTCCTACAAATGATGTTCTGGTAGTCAGGTGGCATCGGCAAAAGACAGGGCGAGCTTATCATAATGTTCCACATGGTAGACTGTGCAGCCAGCAATCGGCAACTTGAAGCACTAAGGCTTGATTATGAAAGGAATAGGCTAGATCTCGTAAGGAAAAAATACATTACCCCATTCAGTTGGACTGGTTATAATAGGCTAGCAATGCCGCAACAGTCTTGGCGTCATTAATCTTGCCATTAAGACATTTCTTAATCGCTGTACTCAGTTTTATCTTCCTTATCCGGATATTCTCATCGTCATCGAGAAGGCCTCTCGTTATTTCTCTCAGGTTTGTAGCAATAAATACGTGCATCAACTCAGTAGAGTAGCCTGGCGCAAGATAGCATTTCAACAGTGGTCTGAGAGTGCCGGCGTAGCCGATCTCTTCTGCCATTTCGCGAACTGCTGCCTCTCTTGGAGTTTCATCCTTTTCTATTTTGCCTGCTGGAATCTCTAGCAGCACCTTATTTGCCGCATGACGGTACTGAGTAACGAGAATAACGCTGCTACCTCTGAGGGCTACTATCCCGACAGAGTTCTGATGTCTGACAATTTCCTTATCTACAATTTTGCCATTTAGCGAGAATTTGTCTTTCCTAAGGTTGATGCCACCACCAGAATAGATCCTGATACTTTCAATTACTCTAACACTTCTCATCTCTTTACAGATGTCCGGCTTGAGATTAAACCTATTCGTTAATTTTATATCTAATTGACGTATGTTTTGATACGTGGAGTTCATAGACGGTGACGGCAACATCATTGTACCTAAGGCCGTCAGGCCGATAATTGATCTCAAGGAGACTCCTCTTGGCAGCAAAAAAGGAGCCAACAAGCAGTACCGCTTTGGCAGTCTTCACATCAGAGATTATGATACATATTACACTGT
>JBKPEN010000161.1:0-1422 GCA_046728425.1 Thermoproteota archaeon | reverse complement strand
TGTTAAGAAAAGACCCTTGCCAAACATGGTGGTTTCCAATGCTCTAGTTACTGCCGCAAACAGCGGGTTATCAGGACGAGCTGACCCAAAAATCGAAGACAATCTATACATAGTAGGAGACTGGGTCGGATCAGAGGGATTATTGTCCACTGCGTCTTTTGCAAGCGCAAAACGCGCTGCTCAATTAATCCACAATGAACTTGCCGGTGATTCTAGAGGTTCTGGGAAAAAGGTTACTCAAGCAACCGCAAATGGCACTACTACACACAATTATACCGGCGTCGAACAAAAGACTAGGACCTTCTTGGAGAGTCTCCAAGAGCAAGGTGGTCCTCCAATCTATACACTATCGCCAAAGGAAGCTCGCGCCGTGTTATCTAACCTTCAGGCCGCAGGCTCCGTTGCAATCCTTCCCGCAGACATAGAGAACCGCACCATCCCCGGAGGTCCAAATGGCCAGATATCTATCCAAATCATACGACCTCCAAGCAGCAATGAAACTCTACCTGTTGTAGTATACACTCATGGCGGCGGGTGGGTGCTTGGAGGTTTTGATACGCATGAGAGATTGGTAAGAGAGCTTGCCAATAAAGCGAATGTGGCCATCGTCTTTGTCAACTATACTCGCTCCCCTGAAGCAAAGTATCCGGTCGCTATAGAAGAAGCCTATGCCGCCACAAAGTGGGTTGCAGAAAATGGTAAATCGATTAACGTTGATGCATCGCGCCTAGCCATTGCTGGCGACAGTGTGGGTGGCAATATGGCTGCGGCAGTTACGTTACTTGCCAAAGAGCGCGGTGGACCCAAGATCACATTTCAAGCGCTCTTCTATCCAGTTACCGACGCAGATTTTGACACTCAGTCATACAACATATTGCAAGAAGGCTACTGGCTCACACGCGAGGGCATGAAGTGGTTCTGGAATAATTACGCACCAGATAATACAACTCGGAAAGAACCAACTGCCTCGCCATTGCAGGCTTCAATCGACCAGCTCAGGGGATTGCCGCCGGCACTTGTTATTACTGAAGAGTTTGATGTACTGCGCGACGAAGGTGAAGCCTACGCTCATAAGCTCATGCAAGCAGGAGTTGCAGTCACTGCAACCCGATATCTTGGAACTATACACGACTTTATGATGCTGAATGCAATCTCTGATACCCCAGCCGTACGAGGGGCCATAGATCAAGCCTCTGAATTGCTGAACAAGGCGCTGTCTGCTCAATAATAATACCAACTCCGTTAGTCAAACCGACAGACTTTCATGACTACAGAGACTGTTTATGATGGCAGTTGTCAATATGCTTAAGAATTACCAAATAGATATTTGTATATGACCACTTCCAAATGGTGGTATTCGCCGTACATTATTTCTGACAAAGGCAACGATTTAATTCCTGGAGCTAAAGCGTACTCTAACCT
>JBKPEN010000217.1:0-5051 GCA_046728425.1 Thermoproteota archaeon | reverse complement strand
CGCCATTACTCCTTTCATTCTTCCACTACTTGGCGTAGTCACAATAGTGACCACGTTTATAGGACCTTTCATCATAAAGGTTGGAAGTCGATTCAAGCTGACTGAGCCAACTGAAGCAGATGTAAGGAAAGAAAAAGAAGAGGAAGAAAGTTAGCCGCAAAAATTTTATTCAGCAGAACTGCAATTGATCCTACAAAAGATCACTATTACAACAATTAATCGTAGTAGTAGATGTAAAAGTGAATTGACGGTGCCGGTCGGTTCTGCCTTCGTGAATGTGATCATCTCTGCGTGACTTATGGGCGACTGAATTTGGGTAAGCTTTGGTTGTCTTGAGATATTACTCTCCCTTCCGTTTTTTTACTCTGGTTTCTGATTTCACTATATAGAACACGGAGATCATGTGGAGTAGCCATAAAAACCCCTCTTCATGCGAACTACTATAGTCAATGTCTGAAAAACGTACTGGGAAGCAGAATTTTACTATCCTTGCAGGCTTGTTGATATTATTATTATTATTATTGTCTGCGTTTTTTACTGTCATTTTCATGCCCTTTGGAAATTCTGTTGCTGAGCAGAGGATTGAGCTTAATGGAGCTGGCGCAACCTTCCCATTTCCATTGATTGATGCTTGGCGTGTTGAATATCAAAAAATCAAGCCAGAGGTAAACATCAATTATCAGTCTATAGGCAGTGGCGGAGGAGTCAAACAGTTTACTGAAAAGATTGTGGACTTTGGTGCCACTGATGCTCCCCTTACCTCTTTAGAGATGGAAAAAGCCCGCGAAGCAGTACATATACCTGAAACAATTGGATCAATAATTGTCTCCTACAATATCCCTGAGGTCCCAGATAAGGGATTGAAGCTTACAGGACCAATTCTGGCAGGTATTTATCTAGGAGAAATTACAAAATGGAATGATCCGCAGATACAGAAGCTAAATCCTGACCTTTTCCTGCCTGCACAAAACATCATTGTAGCTCATAGGTCTGACGGCTCTGGCACGACATTTGTGTGGACAGAGTATCTCTCAAAGATAAGCAATGAATGGAAGGCTCAAGTAGGCAAGGGCAAATCAGTTCAATGGCCCACAGGCATTGGAGCTCCTGGCAATGAAGGTATTGCAAGCACTATCAAGAGCACACCTTATGCGATTGGGTATGTTGAGCTGTCGTATGCGCTCGCTACGAAAATGACCTATGCCTACTTGGAAAATCAAGAGGGCAACTTTATAGAGCCATCTATTGATTCTGTGCGAGCTGCAGTAGCTTCTTCAGCCAAGCTCCTGCCAAGAGGCGACGAATCGTGGGAGCAGGTGTCAACAACTGATGCCCCTGGTAAGGATTCCTATCCGATCTCGAGCTTCTCCTATCTTCTCTTATATAAAGAACTGAGCACCAACCCGAGGATTAATAGCCTGGATAAAGCGAGAGCTCTAGTAGACTTTGTATCTTGGGCCATAACTGACGGTCAGCAATTTGCTGATGATTTGGGATATGTTGCATTACCGGACGATGTTGTAATACTAAATCAGGATACCCTCAGCTCTATTACTTACAAAGGCCAGCCTGTGCTTACTACAGAAAGTAAAACTGATCTCGCATCTTCAGAAATTCTGGTATCCTTTGTAGCGGTTGCTGTAATACTGCCAGTTGTGGCAGCTGTAGGGATAATAATAATTTATGTACGAAGGAAAAACCGCGGATCTTCGTCAAAAGAACTAACTAAAATGGAGGCAAAAAAAGGGTCAGTCCATGACAGGCTTTCGCCTCTTTTACTAAAGAATACGCCTACAGGAGACAAAATATTTCGCTTCATAGTGATAGGTGCAGCCAGCTATACTATACTGCTGCTCGGTCTTGTAGCGATTTCTATATTTTCTGGGTCGGCTGAAGTATTTTATAGCGAAGGAGTAATAGGATTTATAACAGGGACCGATTGGAATGCAGTTGAAGGACGTGAGTCCTATGGCGCCCTTCCTTACGTAGTTGGTACGCTGATAAGCTCAGGTATTGCGATGGCAATAGGGGTTCCAATAAGCTTAGGAATAGCCATTTTCATTGTAGAAGTAGCCCCGCAGAGTAGGCTGTCGATTCCATTATCATTCGTAATAGAGCTATTGGCTGCGGTGCCTAGCATAATCTATGGACTTTGGGCGCTCTTTGTATTTAGATTCTGGATACATGACTTTATTGAAGTGCCATTAAACCAAGCGTTTGGCGAAACAATCCCAATTTTTGCAAAGACTCCATTTGGCCTAGATATCTTTACTGCCGGTATTGTACTGGCAATAATGATAATCCCCACTGTCTCTTCTATTTCACGCGAGGTAATAAGGGCAGTGCCCAACACTCAGAGAGAGGCAGCGTACAGCCTTGGAGCAACCAGACTGGAAATGATCAAGACCGCTATATTCCCATATGCCAAGTCCGGACTATTTGGAGCAGCCATACTTGGGCTTGGCAGGGCAGTAGGCGAAACAATGCTTGTAACTATGATAATTGGAAACGCTATTGGAGCGTCTGCCATCCCAAATTCGCTATTTTCACCAAGCCAGACCCTTGCCAGCCTAATTGCCAACGAGTTTAACGAAGCGGTAACGTCACTTCATGTTTCTGCTCTCATTGGCCTTGGCGTAGTTCTCTTCCTGCTTACAATTGGGATCAATATTGGAGCGCGACTCATGGTTTCGCGGTTTGCAAAAGCTTCACCAGGAAGGGAGTGACATAAATGGCAGAACAAAATGAAAGATCGACTGAAACATTTGCAAACGATGGTGGTGGCAGCAGAAGACATCGAGTTGAGATCCAGCAAATGATGAATAAGAAGTCAATTAGACGCCGGCTGTTTGACAAGATTGCCACAGGCGTTGTAATGGCCTGTGTCATCGCCGCAATCATCCCGCTTGGCAGCATATTGGTCGAGGTTGTCAAGAATGGGGCAGGCGCTTTGAGCCTAGAATTCCTGACGCAACCCCCTGGCGCAATAGGTTCTGGAAGAGGGGGGATTGGACCCGCCATTCAGGGTACTCTTATCGTAATTGCTCTCGCGTCGCTTATAGGCACCCCCGTTGGAGTATTGGCCGGCATATATCTGTCAGAATTTGCAGGTAGCGGCAAATTCCCCTATGCTGTCAGATTCCTGAACGATGTCCTTACTGGCCTTCCATCCATTGTGGTTGGCATTGTAGGCTATGTAGTCATTGTACTGACAATTGGTTCATTTTCAGTCTGGGCAGGTGCTTTTGCTCTCTCTATAATTATGGTTCCTATCGTTGTGCGGGTCACAGAAGAGACGCTTAAGATAGTTCCAAATTCTATCCGCGAGGCCGGCTTTTCGTTGGGAATTCCCAAGTGGAAGGTGGTCACATTTATTGTACTGACTTCAGCCAAAAGTGGGGTGCTAACAGGAATCGTCCTTGCCCTTTCAAGAATAGCAGGCGAGACTGCGCCGCTTATCATGACGATACTTGGAACCAGTCTCTTCTTTACCGGTTTTACCGATCCTGTGGATGCTCTACCGCTTAGGATATGGCGCCTTGCCTCCCAGCCATACGAGTCCGCTCACGAGTTTGGATGGGGGGCTGCGCTGATCCTTATACTCTTAGTTCTTGTTATGAGTATAGGTCTAAGGATGATAGCGTACAAGAAAGGGTTCCGGGTAAAGGCAATTTCTGCCTGAATGTGGCGCTACCTGCAGTTTTTCTCTATATAGAGAATATAGATAATACATAATTAGCCATGGAGTGAAGCCTAAGTAGTGACCCATGAAGCAATAGATAGTAGTGTCAAAAACATAGGTGTCCGGCCGCCCACAGCCGATCTACAAGATCGTTACAAGGTTTCTATTAGAAACCTCAATGCATGGTTCGGAATTAAACAGGCTCTGAAAAATATTAGCCTTGACATAAAGAAAAACACAGCTACTGCAATCATAGGGCCATCTGGCTGCGGCAAAACTACTCTAATCCGATGTCTGAATCGCATGCACGAAATGACGCCGGGTGCAACCGCAAAGGGAAGCGTCATTCTTGACAACATTGACATCTATGACAAAGGGGTGGATCCTGTTGTTATCAAGAGGCGCATTGGAATGGTCTTCCAGAAACCTAACCCTTTCCCTACAATGAGTATCTATGACAATGTAGCGGCTGGACTAAAGCTTAATGGCATCAAGGACAAGAGGCTTATTGGAGACATTGTTCAGGAGAGTCTTAAAGGTGCAGCTCTTTGGGAAGAAGTTAAGGATGAGCTTGGTAAGCCTGGTCTGAGCCTTTCTGGCGGGCAGCAGCAAAGATTGTGCATAGCAAGAGCACTTGCTATGCATCCTGAAGTGATCCTTATGGATGAGCCGGCATCCGCACTCGACCCCATTGCCTCCTCTAAAATTGAGGAGCTGATACACAACCTCAAGAAAGATCTGACTATAATAATTGTTACACACAATATGCAGCAGGCTGCACGTGTATCTGATCTCACTGCTTTTATGTACCTTGGCGAGCTTGTTGAATATGGGGCGACGAAGCAGATCTTTGAGAACCCTCAGAAGGATCTTACTGAAAGGTACATATCTGGCAAGTTTGGCTAAGCAAGATAGAGACATTTGGTAATTTGACACGTCTTTTAGACCTTGGAATAGACCGCATACAGAATATTATCATGGACATGGCCAAGCTTTCAGAGAAATCTGTGACAATTGCCATCGAATCATATGAAAAAGGGACAAGTACAAAAAAGGTCATCTTTGAATGGTCGGAGCAGCTCAGAGTGCTACAGGATGAAGTTGGCGACCTTGCAATTGAGCTGATTGCCCGCTACCAGCCAGTTGCCACTGACCTCCGCTTCATCAGATCATGCATGGAAATTGCGTATGGATTTTCCCGGTTTGGCCGCTATGCCTATGATATTGTTGATGTGCTTGAAACCATGGGCTCAATAGCGAATTGCGACAAGAGCGCAGTTCTAGAAATGTCTTGCACAGTCCGGGAAATGATACACACAAGTGTTCAGGCACTGCAGTCAAAAGACAAAAATGCAGCAGAAAAGTTGTA
>JBKPEN010000046.1:0-10031 GCA_046728425.1 Thermoproteota archaeon | reverse complement strand
GCTATGGCGGCGTGAGCTTGTACGGCGTGATGGCATGCTGGAGATTGACGGATGCCAGATAATGAGCAAGAGCGTCTTTGTTGCATCAGGTCATATCGGCAACTTTACCGACCCTGTAGTAAAATGCACAAAGTGTGGATCTTCATTCCGGGCAGACCGCTTCATCACAGAGAAAACCGGTGAGAATGTATTAGAGAGACTGGCAGAAGAAGAGATCAAAGCGCTCATGGAGAAACACAATCTGCGATGCCCAAATTGCAATGGCGAGTTTGGCCAGGTAAGCAAGTTCAACATGATGTTCCCTATTGGCATCGGCCCCGAGGCAGAGGAAGCATATCTCCGTCCAGAAACCTGCCAGACGATATTTGTAGACTTTGCACGTGTATTTAAGACAATGAGGGGTCGCCTTCCCCTTTGCATAGCACAGGTGGGCAAGAGCTTCAGAAACGAAATTGCGCCAAGGCAAAGCCTTCTGCGCTTAAGAGAATTTTACCAAGCAGAGATAGAGGTCTTTTGCAACCCAGACCGACTGGATGAGATGCCAAAGTTTGAAGAAGTCAAAAATACAGTACTTCGATTATCGGATGGTTCATCTATAATCGAAGTAACTGCAGAGGAGGCACTAAGAAAAGGACTGACACCAAATAAGCTTATCACATACTACCTGGCACTTCTCGTAGAGTTTTATGACAAGACAGGCATAGATGTAAGACGTAGTCGATTCAGGAACCTATCAGCTGATGAAAAAGCCTTCTACGCTTCTGTTGCATTTGACTTTGAAGTTGAGACGAGCATTGGATGGCTTGAGCTTGTGGCATGTAACTATCGATCTGACTATGACCTAAAGGGGCATGCGATCACAAGCAAGCAGAGCCTCGAAGTATTAGACTCTTCAACACAGAGTAAGGTGCTACCGCATGTCTTTGAGTTGTCAATGGGTATCGATAGAAGCATCTATGCAATTTTGGAGCACTGTTACTATGAAGACAAGCAGCATGATGACAGAGTAGTGCTTCGCCTAAAGCCTTACCTTGCACCAATTTTAGTCGGGATATTGCCGCTAATGACCAAAGATGGACTTGACCAAAAAGCGCGCCAGATCAATTCTGAGCTAAAATATGACTTTGACACCTTCTACGATGAATCTGGGTCTATCGGCAGACGCTACCGGAGGCTTGAGGAGATAGGGACGCCATTTGCTGTGACTGTAGATAAGACAACAATGCAGGATGATACTGTGACGATAAGATATAGGGACACAATGGAGCAGGAAAGGATCAATATCTCTGATCTACCCCAGTATTTGCATAAGGCACTTGGACGCCGCTAGATTCCTAGACATCTTTTTAGTGTTCATTTAGTAACGATGGAAAATTTTTGATGTGTGGCCTCTAATTTACTAGGTAATAGAAGAAGCTCTGCTTCTTATGTCACTTATCTGATCCAAAAAATTGATAATCTAATTCAATCGAAAGAAATTAAAATATAACATACATGAAATACCATGAAAAGGTCACGGGCAACAGGAAAAATATAGCATCTGATAATGATGTCCCTATAGAAAAGTGGCTTGTCTGCTATCGGAATCTTGCCTCAAAAAAACATCCTGATGGCTCTGTATTTATTCGTCAATTCTATGCGGCTGGTTTTTATGAGGCTTATGATACTGTTCTGACGTACGCTGAAAATATGAACATGGATGTAATGTGGTTCCGCGAAAAGCGTTCCTGTGACTCCTTTCTTAACTACGACTTTCCTGAACTTGAAACGGTTTGCACATACTGCAACAAGAAATTCAATGACCTTGAGCCGGTGCCCTGCAAGCATGAGAGTTGCAAGGCCGAGTTTTGCTCCAGAGACTGCATGGCAAATCATCTTACACTGCGTCATAAAGTCAGAGATAATTCAACCCGCATTTAGCCTGCTGTTCTTTGGAGCATATTTTTTCTGGCTTGTGCAATCTAGTCTATACAGAATACAAATCTGTACTAACTATTCTCCATGAGCAGTTCTTATTATCAAAAGACGGTTAACTAATTGCTCAATCGCATTTGGTTATGGCACATATAAATATACCACCATGACTGTAAGTGAAGAGTTTTATTATCTTACAACGGGCTATATCCATTCTTGGTGTGCGTATGTTTCTGGTCGTGCTGCAGCAGTGAACAACAAAAGAAAGTATACAAAGTATAATTAAGAAAACTGAAAAAATTATTTATCATAACTGATGGTATTCCATTCTAAAACGGTCCTTAGCATGTTAGATGAGGATTCATTACGACGCAGCTATAACTGAATTTTAATCACTGCTTCAACAGATCAAGGGTAATTATACGTATACGCTCCGGGTCTCCACTGAACTGCTTAATGCACCGCGATACGTATTGTCTTGGTGCGCCTTCCTGCTGACCTGCTAGTGTAAACCCCAGTGAGGTGAAGCAGGACTTGAGCCACTCAGCCCATGCCAAATACCGATCGTCGTTTATAGGCTGCAATAACTCATCCGTTAATTCTGTAACAATCTGGAGCCGTCCTCCCTTTTTTAGCTTGTAGTAGACAGACTTGTAGAACAGCTTCCATTGCTCTTCTCTTTTCTCATCAATGAATAGTGGATCAGGTAACACTGCTATGAATTGATCAATAGATTCATCTTGGAATGTAGGAACAAGATCTTCAAATGACTTATTTACGATGATAACATTGGAAAGAATGATTCTCGACCGCGCCTGCATGCACTGCTCTCTGTTAAGCTCAATTCCAATGTATATCGAATTGCAATCTTGCTTGGCGAGGGTTTCAAGAAGTGTGCCATCGCCCGTGCCAAGTTCTACAATTAGCCTAGGCAAAAAAGGGAAAAAGATACATCTCCAGCATTAAGCCTTCAAAAGCTCGGCCTCAAGCAACTGCTGCAGGAGCTGAACCGCTTCTTGCTCAACCTGCTGCCTTGGCAAGCCAAGCTTATTTGAGAATTGGTCAGTAATCTGGTTTATGGTCTTGGTTCCATCGCACACGTTCCAAAATTCTATGATTGCTTCATTAACCATGAATCCTTGATCCTTATTGTTTACAAGTATTAGCGATCCGTCATCCTGCTTTGAAAGCCTTCCCATTCTCGTAGGTTTACTGTTTTCATAGTCGATCTGGAATCTTAGCTTTGGCTTCCCAAATCCAAGTTTCTCCCGCGCATCTTGATTCATTTTTTCGAGACTCCAAGGAGGATCCCATACTATGTTGACGTTAACATTGCCAACTCCGTTTACCTTTCCTACATAGCGCTTAACATCACTAACTAGGGTATCGTGAAGGGGGCAGCCTCTGGTAGTCATTGTCATCTTGATGTCTACGTCTTTACCGTCAGCAACCTTGACTCCATAAATGAGTCCAAGGTCCACTACATTGACTGGTATCTCAGGGTCCATGCACTTTTTCAATGCTGCATAGACTTGTTCTTCAGTGACTGTTTGCTGTGTCGACATGGCTCTTCCTACTATTATATATGCTTCAAACAAAACATGATAAAAACTTTTTCAGCCAAGCAAGGCTTTAAGATTCTTCTCAAAAGGCGGCTTAAGTACGCCTTTCTCGGTAATGATGCCTGTGATAAGCTCCGGTGGTGTCATGTCAAAGGCCGGGTTGAAGACCCTTACTCCCCTCGGTGCAATCCTCTTCCTGCCAACTCTGACCACCTCGTCTGCAGATCTGTCTTCAATTATCACATCATCTGGATTACTTTCAAAATCAAATGTTGACAAGGGGGCTGCGACGTAAAATGGCACATTATGTTTGTTGGCAAGAATTGCCACCTGATATGTCCCGATCTTATTGAACACATGGCCAGTGTGAAGCACTCTGTCGGCGCCTACGATAACGTGGTTGATTGCGCCCATCGCCATTATGTGCCCAACAGCGGTATCGGTTATTAGGCTGACATCAATGCCATCATGTAGGAGCTCAAAGGCAGTGAGACGAGAACCCTGCATTACTGGACGGGTTTCCGTAGCAATCACGCTTAGGCGTTTGCCAGATTCCTTAGCAGCCCTTATGACTCCGAGGGCAGTACCATAGGCAACTGTCGCAAGCGAGCCAGCATTACAGTGAGTCAGCACAATATCACCGTCTTTCAACAGCTTGAGGCCATATGCTCCAATTTTCCTGTTGGTTTCAATGTCCTCTTCCGCCATCTTGAGTGCCTCATTAAGGATGGCTCTTTTTGCTTCTTGTACCGTCGTGGCACGCATGCCCCTAGCCATCACCCGCTCCAGTGCCCAAAAGAGATTAACGGCTGTAGGTCGAGTAGCCTGGAGTACCTTGAATGCATTGTTGAGATCTGTCATCAATTCAGGCAATGTCTTGGCATTACTTTGCTGAGCTGCCAATGCAATACCAAAAGCAGCACTTACGCCTATCGCTGGCGCGCCCCTTACTACAAGTTTTCTGATTACATCTGCTACTTCTTTGTAGCTTTTGCACCTTACGTACGCAAGCTTGTTTGGAAGCTTTGTCTGATCTATGAACATCACAGAATTATTTTCCCATGAGACTGTTAGCAAGGGATGTCGTTTGTGAGCCAAATATTATGAAATTTTTTCAGGCAGTATTAAATCTACCTAGGCCTACCCAATGATGCAAACCTGCCGGGGGTAAATCGCGATATGTCTAGGATGCCGCGGCCATCGTATACTGGTGCACCGTTAAGCTTTTCATTTGTGATATTGTAATAGTCTGCATGGTCTGAAATCAACATTACAAGATCTGCGTTCTTTACTGCTCTTGACAAGTCCGACGTTAGCATGACGTCGGGAGGTAGATGAGGATCTCTTGTCACAAGTGGGTCATGCACACGGATCTCTTTCACTTTCAATTTCTTCAGCTCTTCAATGACCTTATAAGTGGGCGACAGGCGTGTGTCTGATACGCCACCCCTAAACCCAAGTCCAAGTAAGGCTATGGTACATGTCGAGACATCGGATCTTCCAATCAATTTTATTGCCTGCTCGACACAATAGGTAGGCATTGCATCGTTAACATTTCTTCCAAAGCTTATAATTCTGCATTCTACTCCACTTTTTTTTGCAGTGTGGAGTATGAATTGAGGATAAACCGGTATGCATGCACCCCCTACACCTACTCCAGGCTTGTGTATGTGACAGAAAGGCTGAGAATTGGCAGCCTCCCTTGCCTCCCAAAAGTCAATACCTGCTTTTTCGCAGAATCTAGCCATCTCGTTTGCAAGCGCAATATTGACGTCTCGATAGACTCCTTCTAAGAGCTTTTCCGTCTCGGCAGTCCTGATGCTCCCCATCTTTATTACGCCCTTCTTAGCCACCAAAGAATAGAGCTTGGCACCAATTTCTAAGCTCTTGGCACCGGTGCCTGCTACTATTGCTGGATATCTCTCCTCAATATCTTCAATCGCCCTTCCTTCATAGATGCGCTCCGGATTATATACCATGTAAAAATCATGTTCGACCTTCAGACCACTTTCTTCCTCCAAGATCGGGAGGACAATATCTTCAGATGTACCAGGTGGTACACTTGGATTAAGTGAAACAACATCTCCTCTCTTCAGGCCTTGGCCAATGGCAGTCGCAACTTGGTTTACAGCTGAAAGGTCTGCAGAAAATGAATTGGTAAGCAGCACTGGCACGCATATCATCTTGAAATGGCTGTCTTGGGAAGCCTTGAAGGCATTTCCATAGATGTAAAACCGCTTTTCTTTGAGCCCTCTTGAGAAAGCCTCATTTACTCCAGGCTCATATATGTGCGTCCTCCCCTTTCTTGCATTTTCAAGCACTTCAGGGGAGTTGTCTACACCTATAACGTGAGCACCAGCTCGCAACCATGAAGAAGCAAGAGGGGAGCCTACATGTCCAAGGCCATAAACCGCGACTCTAAATTCGCCTGATCTTACTCTTCTTACAAGCTCTGCATCAGTGTTGTTATTCTTGTTAGCTGAGATTGCACGGATATTGTTGCGGTTCTTCATATATGAGCCTAACATAAGTTCCTGTTCATATATTAGAGTTAATCTTTTGCATACTATCTAACAGGTTAAATTCATGAAGCTGCCAATGCAGCATTATTGCCTGAATTGATACCTACGGCCATTAAGGTATTTGCTAGTGAAATTGTGTATCCAGTTGCACTTATCGGCTGTCGTACGTCGAAGATGTCACTTGATTGCTGTGAATACGACCTGGCAGTATTTGCAGGATCTCAAGAATATAGTCAAGCCAATCAAGTGGTGCAGGTCGACAACGGTCCAATTGAGCTGATATATGTTACCGGGCCTATAAAAGATCACATTATTGATCTGGCAGACATGGTCATATTGAAAGATAACAGTAAGTTAATGCTGTCTTCTGCAGCCAAAGATATTATATCGGAAAAATATAAAAAAATGCTGGCTGCTTCAGGCAAGAAACTGCTAATAAGTTCTCTGTTTTGCCAACAGAAAATGAAGAGAGCAAATCATCCTATGATTGCTGCAATGTGGCTAAAAATTGCGGCTTATGAGTTCATAGATGGAATGCTTGCTCTGTCAGGGAATAGACCTATGCCTGTGCATATTTTGGAACAGGTAAGGCAAATTGATTCTAGAATGGCAGAAGGTGTTGATGTTGCGCTAGAATGTATCGGAGCGGAGAGAGCTACCCGACCTGCGATATCTAGGTCAATGGAGGCCATCAAGGAATTAAAGTCAAAGGACTATGATAGAGAGCTTTTCGTGTCAAAGATAAGGCATCTGCTTGAGCGCCGTATGTTGGTAGACTGCTATTATTATGCAGGAAGAGTTGCATCAAAAAATCTTGTAAGCCGAAAGGAGATATTTTACAGACAATACTCGAAGCTTGTACAGCTTGCGCTAGACTTGGTTAATGACCTGCAGAGCCTAGAAAAGATGCAAAAACGGCTGTTTAGAGCCGTAAACAAAGGCTTAGCACGCTGATCACCTTCGTCTTACTGCTAGGACGGGCGGCTCAGAAGTCTCAAATGTGGTTCGGCTGGTTCTTGCCCTCAGTTTTGCCTTGTACTTCAAATTTCTAGGTTTAGTCCTCAGCCTATACCCACAGCATGGGCACCAAAGGCCGTCCCACTTTATAAATATCTCACATATCTGGCATCTCTTTTGTCCACTGGCATATCTGCCTGAGCCAACAGGTTTTTGAGCCTTATGACGAAGGCATATACCTTTACAAGTCATTCGCAAAAATAGGCGTTAAATTTTCTATTTAACAGTTAGTAACACTCGATCGTGATTCTTAAGCAATATTGGTACAAAGATAAAAGAAAAAAGGCGAGTGGCCCTATTACCGGACGGAGATATTGTTGGCTTGAAATGCTTCATTCATCGTTAGATATTCTTCTATCTTAGTCTTGATGTCATCTGGTTCAGTATCGTCCATGCCTTGAAAGCCAGCCTTGAATGAGACTTTGTTGCCTGAGACGTTTATGTCGTCAATTTGCATATCTGCGTAAACATTTGCAAGCTCGTTAACCCATTCCTGGGCTTCATTTTGGTCTACACCTGAGGTGTCAATATTCACGTTCAACATTTTGGTCATCCGAAATCACCTAGAACGCAATCTAAATCCGCATTAATAAAGTTGGCGCGTGGCAGATATGTGCTTTGTGATAGAAATTTAAACCATGCTGTTTTTTTGAATATAAAGCATTATTATTTTTTTTCCTCAAAACCCCAATATTTAGTGAGCTCTTTCTCAAATTGGGAGAACTGATCCTCATTTAAAAAGTCTCCACAGTTTTTGTGGTTTGCCACAACCTTCATTCCAACCAGCTTGAACTCAACTTCATAAAAAGTGACCTTGGGACAGTTGCACATTTCCTATATACAATACTTCTTTAGATGTACCACTACTTTTATCTGTTTATTTCATTAAGGTATAAACATTTATCAGTTGCTATATGGTTATTGTTACCAATGGGTTCTAAGTTTCTCGCCTTTACATTGCTAACTTCGGTACTTGTATTAGGAACTCTGATTATGATGAACAGTGCTTTCGCTCAAACACCTGAATGGTACCCTGGCGAAGGCGTAAAGCAAGGCATGTATGTCAAATATAGGATTCAAGACTTTGACACAAATGAGCAACAACCGTATAACCTAACATTATACTTCCAACAGCAGGATCAGGATGGCAATTGGATAGTCCCAGCATATGTGGAAGAGAATGGCAGGGTTCTTCAAGGAACCTTGAAGCTTTCAGAAAGCATGTCTCCGCTTGCAGGCGGCGAAGTTCCCCAAGAAATGAATCAGTTTATCGGAGGTTACCAAAACTCACTTCTCTGGTTAGATGCCGCTAGTTCAAAGTTTGAGCCTCTGTCGTTGACAGCAGGATCTTGGGGCAAGATAGCTGCAATTGGAGGACAAGAAGTTAAACCGGCCGGAAGCGAACAAGTTCAGTTCGCAGCTGCACAGAGCGTGTGCGGTGCTCCTACATGTGAAGCCACGCGTATCTCATGGCGCAAGGGAGTAGATAGCAATGTATGGGTAGTAAATGAATTTCCGTTCCCTGTCAAGGCCGAGACATATGCTGATGTAACTGTCCCTCCGCAGCCTATTCAGTACGCCTTTGAACTTTTAGAAACAGGCTCGGGCCAGCCGCCGGTTCCAACAGGAACTGGCCAAGCTCCTCAACCTCCGCTTGACAGAACAACAAACGACGGCTCCCATATTATATTGACGTGGAACCCTGTTGATATTCAGTCAAACAGCACAGTAAACTTTGGACTTGAGTTCCGTGATGCAAATAACTCTCCCTTACCGAATGTTGCTTACGACTTTACTGTAAAAGATGCCAATGGCCAGACCATACAGGAATTTAATGACCAACTGGCACAATCAGGAACTAATGCGCATCAAGTAACATTCAACAGTACAGGTCCAAAGACCATTTCAGTTACAATGAATGCTGTCGGAGATCGGCCTACAGGACAGATCATCCAAACGACTGACTTTAATATAGCCGTCGTTCCAGAATTCCCACTAAGCACAGCAGCAATAGTTTCAGCAGCTCTGATAGGCTTTGTAGTCGCAATAATGAGGGCGAAGGGTTCTAGGGTATAGGCCGCCACAGCGATAGTACAGTTGGCACTCAGGGGCCCTCTGACCTCTTTTTTCCTTGCTCCTGTGGCGAATTTCATTTTTGTCAAAGCTGGCTGCATGCTTAACAGCAAAATTTAAAAAGCTATATTCTGATCGTATGTCAAATGACATTACCAAAGGGGTACGGAGGCGGTGGACGTAGAACCGGTGGAGGCGAAAGCCGCGACGATATCGAACGCATGATTGGTCGCAGAGTTGAGCGTATGAATGGCATATTCATCATTGGCTTTGCGCTGACCTGGGCTGCAACCGCAGGTGGAGTCTACGTAGGAGTCACAGTCTATCCGTGGGCATATCCATTGCCTAGCGGTATTTATGCACTTTCCGTCCTTACTGTGATCGAGGGTCTAGGGTTCTTCTTCATGTGGAAAATAGCACACGAGAAGCCCGTCAGAGCATAAGCGTTCTCCTCTTTACTTCTTTTGTTTTTTTCTTACCGATGCGAAAGGTACTCATGAGTGGTTGTTTGTTTTAGATTATCTGCAAGTTACTTCTGGATCTGATGAAAATGTGAACCTGTATCCCAATCGTTCAAATTTCGCCCCTCCTTTTTTTACATAAAATTTTATATACTACCTGCATGTCTGGGTAGATAATGGTCTGGCTTAGACGTACAACGCACTACTTGTTCATAGTCGTGGTTGCTGTCAACAGCACGCTGCTAACCATCAACGCAGGAGACTATATCTTCTATACAGACTGGATGTGGACATCATTTGTGGTATTTTCAATCTCTCAATCTACAATGCTCGTAGTAGGTGCGATATACTATATGCTGTTCACAGGAGTTCCAGGAACTGCCACATATTATGCGACAATCATGACCATCTACACTTGGGTCGCCAAGGGTGCATGGTTTGCATTGGGCTATCCATACGACTTCATCACAGTACCCATATGG
>JBKPEN010000109.1:0-2113 GCA_046728425.1 Thermoproteota archaeon | reverse complement strand
CATTAGAGACGGCCGGCCACTTGTAACATACGAGGTAATTGAAAAGATATCGAAAAAGTTCCTTTCGTGGAATGACCTGATCTATATGGGTATGATCGAGCTGGTAGACGCAAATGAGGAGGAGAACTGCTATGTCGCAATCGATCCAAAGAAAATAGAGCCACTTCATACTCATCTAGAGATATTCCCATCTGCCATCTTGGGTGTGGGGGCTTCGATCATTCCATATCCCGAGCACAATCAATCACCAAGAAACACCTATGAAAGTGCGATGGCAAAGCAAAGTCTTGGCTTTTCTACGCCATTGATGAATGCAAGCACGTACGTCAGGCAACACTTTATGCTCTATCCGCAAACCCCAGTGGTGAGCACAAAGGCGATTAATTTACTTGGTCTTGAAGACCGTCCCACAGGACAGAATTGTGTAGTCGCTGTGCTACCATTTGAAGGCTATAACATAGAAGACGCCGTAGTATTCAACAAAGCATCAGTAGATAGAGGGCTTGGCAGGACATTCTTTTATAGGATTTATGAAGCAGAAGCAAAGCAATATCCTGGCGGGATGAAAGATAATTTTGAAGTACCTCCGCCGGATGCTAACATTCGGGGCTACAGAGGCGAGAAGGCCTACCGTCTGCTTGAGCAGGACGGCGCGATAATGCATGAGGCAGTCGTTAATGGAGGAGACATCTTAATCGGTAGAACATCGCCGCCAAGGTTTATGGAAGAATACAAGGAGTTTGAGGTTAAGGGTCCATATAGGCGAGACACTTCAGTCGGCGTCAGGCCATCAGAGAACGGTGTGGTCGATACGGTCATTGTAACTCAGTCAGTTGAAGGCGGCAAGATGTACAAAATTAGAGTTCGCGACATGCGTATCCCAGAGATTGGGGACAAGTTCGCTTCACGGCATGGACAAAAGGGAGTTGTCGGCATGCTGGTCAACCAAGAAGACCTGCCATATACTGAGGATGGTATTATGCCAGACATAATGATCAACCCGCACGCATTTCCCTCAAGGATGACGGTCGGCCAGTTCATGGAATCGCTTGGCGGCAAAGCCGCCTCACTCCGCGGCAAAATAGCTGATGGCTCAGCTTTTCTTGGAGAAAAGCTAGACGACATTAAGAGTGCAATGGAGCATTATGGCTTCAAGTATACAGGCAAGGAAGTGATGTATGACGGCAGGACTGGACGAAGATTTCCAGCAGATGTCTATATCGGCGTAGTTTATTACCAAAAATTGCATCACATGGTTGCCGACAAGATCCACAGCCGCGCCAGAGGTCAGGTTCAGATGTTGACAAAGCAGCCAACTGAGGGCAGGGCGCGGGGCGGCGGATTGAGATTTGGAGAAATGGAGCGGGATTGCCTTATCGCATATGGCGCATCAATGATGCTTAAGGATAGGCTGCTAGAAGAATCAGACAAAGCCGAAGTAAATGTTTGTGAGCGTTGTGGCTTATTGGCATATTATGACGTCAAACAGCGCCGATACATCTGCCGTGTGTGTGGGGAAAAAGCCAAGATATCATCTGTAGTAATTGCGTATGCATTCAAGCTGCTGTTGCAGGAAATGATGAGTCTCAATGTCGCGCCGAGGCTACTTGTAAAAGAGAAGGTGTAGAAATAGGATGATGGAAGAATCTGCAAAAACTCTGGGTGGAATAAAGTTTAGTGTGTGGTCACCAACTGAAGTGCGCAAGTTCTCAGTAGCTGAGATTACTGCACCTGAAACATATGACGAAGATGGAATGCCTGTGCAAGGCGGCTTAATGGACAACAGGTTGGGGACATTAGAGCCTGGCCAAAAATGTGCCACTTGTGGAAATACTTCTGCGAAATGTCCTGGGCATTTTGGACACATCGAGCTAGCAGAGCCCGTGCTACACATTGCTTTTGTAGATGATATTCATAAGCTGCTCTTGATAACATGTCGATCATGCAACAGGATCAAGCTTGATGTAGAAGAGCTCGCCCACTACAAATCGATCCGCGACACAAAGGCGGCATATGCAGTAATTACACTTGAAAATATCAAAGACGATATTATTGAGCACGCCAAGAAGGTCAAGGCTTGCCCGCACTGCGGCAAAGAGCAGTATGACTTGAT
>JBKPEN010000316.1:0-4667 GCA_046728425.1 Thermoproteota archaeon | reverse complement strand
AGAGTAGGCAGCATTCCTTTTCAATAAAATCTTATTGGTCTTGACAAGCAAGCTATGGTTAAAAACTAGGTCAAAGATGATTGCCATAATGGTTAGGCTTCAGCGCTCAAACGCTTACAGCATTAAAGACGTAGATGTTGTTGTAATAGGGGTCCCTGATGAATCCAAATCGCATGCCAAGCGTAAGGGAACGAGCAGAGCACCTGAGGTATTGAGAATAGCCTCAAATGAATCTGAATTTTTTCAACGTGGCGGAAAGCTAATTCCTACTTGCCCAATGAGTGGAACTTTTGATCGAAAGAGGATATTCGATGCCGGTGACATACCAAACAATCAGAAGCTGCGCGATATGGTGACCGAGATTTCCTCACAGGGTAAGCTATCGATTATGATTGGTGGAGATCACTCTTTAACTACTGAAACGATACAGGCGGTGTCTAAAGCTATTGGGAAAAAACTATCACTTTTGTATTTTGATGCCCATCCAGACTTTGTTTCTTCTACTAGGAATTATTATGGCTCTGTTCTTACGGACTCGACGCAATCGCTCAACTTTAGAAAAAGTATGTTAATAGGCACAAGAGCCGCTGAGCCAGAGGAGCTTGAAAATGCAAGAAAGGCGGGTTTGATGATCGTAAATCCACTAGAGATTGTTGAGCTAGGAGTAAAAAGAGTGGCGAAAATGATAATGGCGCGAACAAGTGGATCCAATGTCTACATTTCAGTGGACCTAGATTGCCTAGATCCAGCATTTGCACCAGGGGTATCAGTTCCCTCGCCTGGAGGTTTATCAGCTGTAGATCTGATCTACCTACTCAACAAGGTAATCAGTACTGGGACTGTCGTAGCTATCGATATCGTAGAACTTGCTCCAGATTATGACATTAATGGTTCTACTGCAATGCTTGCTGCCAGGATAATGTCAGAATGTATCGCATCGCTCTAGTGTTTGTACATTTTTTAGTCATTATGTTCAATGGTTTGACTTGGCAATCATCTCATCAAGCTACTAATTGTTTGATTTTAGCTCTGGTATGTATCTCGCTCAGGCGGCATATGCATTTAGGAGATGCTCCGGTGGTTCTTCCAGCATAATATGATGCAACGGCGTCATCATCCATCATAGTATACATTGCCTAGTCAATATTAAAGTGAAAGGAAACATCAGTGTTTTTACAATGTGACGCTTATTGAGGTTTTTTCTATGGGGATGACAGTGCAAGAATTGGCTGGCAGCACAATTTTAGTATTTTTCAGTATAACATGTGACGCAAAGCAGGGTCGGGCCGCATATGTACTATTCCACCTGAAGAAAGATTTACAATTAGTTACTTAGTTTGATCGTAACCTCTTCTCCCATTCCTATTGGCACAGTAACTGACTGAGTATTAAGCTGGGTACGCACATGGCGCGCGTACTTTCTCATAGCGGGTTGAAAATGGTCAGGATAAAACATATTATCTGCTGCGATTATCCCTCCAATTCTTACCATTGGTAGGACAATGTCAAAATATCTTATGATATTCTCTTTATCTGCATCAAGGAATACAAAATCAAACTTGCCTTTGAGCCTGTGCAACAGGTCAAGAGCTATGCCTTGTTTTATCTCTATCATCTTATCAACACGAGCCTCTTTAAAATTTTTCAATGCCAGCTCTACTTTTTGGGAGTTCATTTCTATTGTTATTATCTTTGTGCTATGGTTATTTCCCATCGCATCTGCGAACCACAGTGTGGAGAATCCTACTGATGTACCCACTTCCAATATGCGCTTTGCCTTAATTGCTTTGAGAAGTACTGAAAAGAACATACCGGTATCGGATGTAATGGCAAGCATCTCCTGATCAGGTGCAACTTTTACTCTGCCGCTTCTTTCCCGGTTTGCCGCCCTATTAAGCCTAGATATTACGCTGAGAATGTTGCTGTCCACACCGGCAATAAGGTACACACAGGATATTTCTATGTTCAAATGTTTTTTTGCTTCAAAAGTGATAAAATATTCACTTTTTCTGCCCTGTAGTTTATCGTCGTTACTGATTCTCGCTGTCTAAGCAGCTGGTCTTTGCGGGCCTTCCAACCTTCAATCGCAATCTTATAGTCGTCTGATATTAGAGGACTTCCGGACAAAGTATATCAACAACACAATATCCGGCTTTTAATCGTTGCAGGAATCAAACTGCTAACTTTTTTATTGTCTGCTGTCAAGAGAAATGCAATGGAGTTTGTTAACCTTGAGGAGCCCGATGTAAGCAAGCCAATAATGATTGCGGCCATGCAGGACATGGGAAATGTAGGCAGTATCGCTATCGATTTTATTAACAAAAGTCTCAGTAGCCGATTGTTTAGATATGTTTTGCCGCCTTATCCAAATTATGTTATTGATAAGGGAGGCCATATTGACTTTCGGCAAGAAAAGTGGGAGTACCGCTACATTAAGAGCATCATCATTTTTGGAGGCGGAGTTGGACAGCCTCAGACCAACTATGAGCTTTATGAATTGTGCCAAGATGTCATTAACATTGCCAAGTTGTACTCCGTGCAACTAATCTATACCTTAGGCGCATTCCACACAGATCGAAACTATGGCAAGGACCCAATGACACTTGTCACAACGACGTCGCAAGAGCTGACAGACCAAATAGTGAAAATAGGTCAGAACACGACTCCTGGCTCATCATTGATAACTGGTTTCAATGGCCTCATGTTGGGTTATGCTAAAAGAAACAACATTCAGGGTATTGGTTTGTTTGCGGAGATCAATGATCCCCAGATACTGCAATATAGATCAGCAAAGAGTATCCTAGTTTCGCTTGAAAAGCTTACATACCAGAGGTTCAAGGGACTAGAGGAGCTGGACGAAATGGCTGGTGCTATCGAACGAGAGCTCGACAGGATGAAAAGGATGGGTGGTGACTCTCTATATCGGCCCTAATGAATTGGTCTGTGTGGTTTCAAGTCTATTCACCTTCTACATATTATCAGAATAACATTATGCCCGCTCTCCAATGTTTCACTCCTAAATAGCGTGCAGTGCATCAACCTTCTTTATCATCTTCCTCCTCCTCCTTTATCTGTATCCTTGCGCCTGAGTGGCCGACTGCCTTCAACTGTCTTTTATATGCAGCCACGATCTCGTCAACGGTCGTGGCATCTTCTGGCTTTTTATCGTCCCTTATCTTGCCTGTGAATTTTGGGAAGCGCAGAGCAAGACCATAGCCTGGCCTTATTGTATTCTTGGCGGCAGTATGTGATGGACTCATAGTGATCTCTGAGGCAATGACTTCAATAACGATCTTAGGCTCAAACCAGATGTCCATTTCCATGCCTGTATCGACCCTTGCGTGCCGCTGGCTTACTATATGCTTCTCGAGCTCTTTGTAGAATTGCTCAATGTGTACATCTGTAAAGCCAGTCCCTACCTTGGTCACGCTTCGGAACATGTCAGTATTATGATCATAAGCCGCTAACAATAACGCTCCATATTTGCCTGCACGCCTTCCGCGACCATGGAGTGCACCAACGATGACAAGATCAAGTGTATCCGCAAAATCGCTTGTGTATTCACGCTTGAGTTTGACCCAGGCGTATTCTCTTGCACCAGCGCGATATGTGCTTAAGAGATGTTTTATCATAACGCCCTCACAACCATTCTCAATTGCAGTCGCCATGAACCTATCGATCTCATGTGGCTCAGTTGCAATGGTCTGCTTGATCAAGCTTAACTTATTATTTTGGATCCTATCAAGTATTTTCTTCAGCAGCTTTCTCCTCTCCATATATGATACTTCTGTCTTGCTCTTTCCGTCGAAGTAGAGTACATCAAAAAAGTTCATGACGACAGGATAACTCTCCATTGCCTCCTCTACGCCATATTTCCGTCGACGATGCATTAGTTCCTGAAAGGGAAGATATTCCTCTGTCTCTATGTTTATGGCGACTACTTCACCTTCTAGTATTACTTCTGATTTCATGGACTTTAATGCGTTGGCAACATCTGGATAGTGGTTCGTAATCTTTTCGAGCCTCCTTGAAAACAACTCTACCCTATCTTTGCTCTTGTGCACCTGTATGCGTTCGCCATCCAATTTGTATTCTACTGCTACTCTGCTCCCCATGCGCTCAAGTGCTTCTTCTGCGGTCCTGATGCGCTCTGCAAGCATAGGTCGGATAGGCTTGAAAAGTGTTATCCTGATCGAGTTAACTGCTTCGAGCCCCTTGGTTGCAAGCAATCTTGCCACTGTGCCAAGATCGCTTGAGACGTTATATGCATTTTCAAGCACCTGCCTGTTTGCCTTGTCGCCAGTGAATGCAATTGCAAGGGCATCAAGCACAGTATAATCAGCAATGCCCAGCCGCAGCTGTCCCATGACGAACTTAATTATGTAACAGCCCTCTGCAGCGGTTGCATCATTCAGCAAACTGCTTATTAGACGCAGCTTGATCTCCTGTGATCCAACGCCTATTGTCCGTGCAACTTTGTCAAAAGTAGAATATACTCGTTCCACTGTCATAGGCTCTGAAAATAAGGTTGATTGGCTCTTTGATTTCATGACTTCCAATGTCGCCTCTCCGAGGTCACCTGTTTTCTGGTATATTCGCCCTATTTCCGATACGTCTTTGCCAGATGAGCTTGCAATTGCCCTGAGGACCATTTTTTCTGCGACCCC
>JBKPEN010000120.1:0-2307 GCA_046728425.1 Thermoproteota archaeon | reverse complement strand
TTGATGTAAGGTGAAATCTCAAGCTAGACAATTTGAATCTTTGAAAATTTGGGAATCGTTCAAAAACACGCTGCCATGGTATTTTGAAGTATCAACAAACCATATGCCTGCCAAGTACTTAATTGCCAAATGCATACCATGTAACCTTGACCTTTCTTCTGCAAGCGAAGAAGAGCTATGGAGCAAGAACAGTTTGCTGACTCAGGCTTTTTTAGATATGTGGGAAAAAATAAGGGGGAGAGAAATATCAGTACTTCCCCCTAAATCAAAAGGCCCCTCCCTTATGGACTTAAGTGTCGAACTAGCCAACCGCATGTTGACGCACTGCAACTTCTGCCGATGGAACTGCAAAGTTGACCGTTCCAAAGGAACAAGGTATGGAACATGCCAGCTTGAGTCAACCTCGAAGATAGGCAGCTACTTTCACCATCGCGGAGAAGAGCTTATCTTCAGGGGTACAAGTGGCTCTGGCACAATATTTTTTACAAGCTGTAACATGAGATGCTCATTTTGTCAGAACGGAGACATAAGCACAGATAAGGATAATGGCATTCCTATAAGTCCAAGTGCACTTGCCCTTATGGCCTGGCAGCTTAGGATGGAAGGTTGTCACAACGTGAACTGGGTAGGCGGAGAACCTACAATACACTTACACACAATACTAGAAGCGATAAACATGCTTGATTCTTTTACCACTCCTGACCCCAGGCAGCTGGAGTACATCCAATCCGTCAAGTCTGATGGCAGTCATTTTAATTCTTGGAATATAAATTCAGAACACGCTCTTTACCAAGGTCGGTTTAACTGCCCCCAGCTCTGGAATTCAAACTTTTTCATGAGCCAAGAAGCTATGAATATACTTCGCAACATCATCGATGTGTGGCTACCCGACTTTAAATTTGGTCCAGGGAAATGTGCGCTTGACATATCAAGAACTCCTTGGTACTGGGAGACTATAACTAGCAACCTCAAGCTCGTGCATGAGTGGGGCGAGAATATAGTGATTCGACACCTAATAATGCCAAACCATATAGAGTGCTGCACAAAGCCGGTGTTAGAGTGGATTGCAAATAACGTACCACAAGTACCAGTCAATATCATGGATCAGTACTACCCTGACAACCTTTGCAATCCAGAGTCGTCAAAATATCGTGAACGTTACATGGACATATCACGCGCTTGTACCCTAGAGGAAATAGCCAGATCTTACAAGTACGCAAAGGAGTTAGGCCTTAATTTTGAGCCGCTCTCTTATGAAAAATCTGTTTTTGGACTTAAGGTTTAGTCAGACGACCGTATAGATATCACAAACGCGCGAACGCCTAATTTGTTTTATTTTTGTTATTTAGGTTTTATATATATGCTCTATACTTTCCTCCTCCAATTCATCTTATTGAGCAGAGCCCATATACCATACCATCAAGAGGCAAAGTTATTGAAGATGTACTGGTTTTGCTTTAATCTTGATGCGAAATAGTGTGTAAGGCTTTCTACGCAGATCCTTCCCATTATGGAAGCGGGCTTGTCGATGCAATTGGTTTGTAGTAACATAAAGATACCCATCGTATGCTAGAGACAGCGTATCAGGCCACAATAAATGGGGATCATACACTATCGTCTCCCATTCTCCATTTGAGTTTCGACGCATGATCGAGTTATGCTCATAATTAGTCGCATATATGCGACCCTCTGCATCTGATTCAAGCCCATCTGATGCCCCACCCTTATCTCCCTCATTTTTGACAGTCTGAGAGACATATTGGTCATCCAGTGGTCTATTCGAAAGTGCTTCTGTGCTTACGCTATAAAGCCTGCGGCTGGCAAGTGGGCAGTAATACAGCCACTCGCCATTGGCACTGATCGCTATGCCATCTGAACCCATATTGGCAGCCAACTTCATGGAACCACTCTGCTGATCTTTTACCACAAAGGGCCTTCCTTCAACAATCGGTAAAAAGCTTTGAAGATCCTCTGCCTTTGTAGATGGATGATTGTTGAGCCGACGCCAGCTCTCACCTGAAGCTAAGTCTACAACGATAATTCCATTGGGTCCATTTTGAGCAGAGTCAGTTATATATGCAACGCCTTCTTTGCCTTTCTGCAAGTCAAAGCGCACATCGTTTAGATAGGTTGTATGCAAAGCTACGTCTTGAGGGAAGAGAATTTTCTTAATGATCTGATTGGTTTTCAAGTCCATACATACGAGCTTTGGTCCACCATATTTGGTTGGCTGAAACATTGGACTGCCAGTGTCAAGAATCCAAAGCCGATCTGCTGGATCCACTACGACTGATTGCACAGACACAA
>JBKPEN010000190.1:0-16496 GCA_046728425.1 Thermoproteota archaeon | reverse complement strand
GAGAAAAGGATTGTATATTCTGTATTGCATGTGAAAATGTCTGTCCGCCTCAGGCAATCAAGATATTCAAAAAGGGTTAAGTTGCCTACCGTGAACTATAATATTGCACAATACATAACTCTCTATTACTAGTGTTGGAAGAGAAATTTCCTATTGTTGCCACAGGCGGTACATTTGATGAGATACACGCCGGTCACATCGCTCTGCTTGCCAAGGCCTTTGAGGTAGGCAAAAAGGTGATAATCGGAGTTTCAAGTGACAAGTTTGCAGCCGATAGGGGAAAGAATCTCAACCACAGTTTTGAGGCTAGGGTTGCAAACCTGAAGAACATGATCAAAAAAGAATTTGGCGATGTCCGCTACGAAATAGCAAAGCTGGATGGTGAGTTTGGTCCCGCAGTAACTACAGATGATGTCGAAGCACTAGTGACAAGCACAGAAACTAAGAGCAAGGGCAACTTACTTAACGAGATGCGTACTAAAATTGGCGTGAAGCCAGCAAAGATCATTACCGTAGAACTAGTCAAAGCAGAGGATGGTTCAAGAATTTCTTCGACCCGCATTAGAACTGGCGAAATAGACAGACAGGGAAGACTACTGCTAAAAAGATCTCCAAAACCCTCCTCCACTAACCAGGGCCAGTGAACGGAGAAGGAGAAACATCCACAGCTAATATTTGCAGAACTCGGCGCCCCTTCAATATTTTCTTCTTTTGCAATATCTAGAGTAAAGGAGGCTTTTGATGATACGGGAAAATTGGTTCTAGAACAGTACAATAAGAGGATAACAAAGTTCCTAGATGAATTTGAATGGTATATCAAAGCATTCAAAAATCAAAGATTGAAGGGAGTATCATATTAGGTCTGGATTCATTATAGGTAAGCAGCTAAATTTTGTTTCAAACAGATATAGATCTAGGAAAGGAACATATGCTGTGTAATGACTATTCTAAATGGCAAAAATTTTGCAAATCTTCTTTTTACTCTTCGAGATGTAGACAAGGGCAGTTTATCATCTATTATAGATGCGTGATTCTATCTATTGCAGCATTAAGATATTCTTTATCGATCTCAAATCCAACAAATGAGATCCCACGCTGCGTTGCCGCAACTGCAGTAGAACCTATGCCAATGAATGGGTCGATCACTAATTTTGCGGTGCCATGCAACCTGATGCACATATTTGGAAGCTCGAAAGGAAATGTTGCTGGGTGCGGCCGTTGTTTGCTTCTACTTTGTATAGTTTGATAAGGTATGAACCAAATGTTGCCTCTGTCTCGTCTGTCTTCCTTGTTGGCTGCCTTCCAGCGCTCAATGTTTGTCTTATCTTGGTATGATACTCCAACAGCCAGCTTATCGAGGTGTACATCGCCATACTTTGTAAAGTGAAAGACATACTCATGACAGTCATTGAGGAATCTCTTACTTACTATAGGCTTGAAGTGACCGACTGCAATGTCGCCAGAAATGTTTGGATAGCTACCGACCTGAGCCTTACTTATTGCTATCGACTTGACCCAGTGGATGACGTTTTGCAGAACAAAATACTTTCTCAGAATATATGCTACATCCCATGCTATCCATGGGTCCTTTGGTTTGCTTCCTATGTTTAGGAAAAAAGATCCGTCATCTGCAAGAGCTTGTCTAATTGCAATGCCAACTTTTTCTATCCATGTCAGGTATTTCTCACGAGGGAGCTTATCCTTGTACGAGCCATAGCTTGTGCCAATGTTGTAAGGAGGCGACGTGATAACAACATCAGCCGATTTGTCTTTGACGTTTTCCTTCAATCCTGTTATGCAGTCCTTCAGGTAAAAGGTAGCGGTACAATTGCTTTTTTGCAGGACTCTATAAGGCTCATCTTGATTCTGCAATCAGGAAACAAGACACAGCAGCCCCGCATTTATCTCTTCATCTTACGCTTTAGATGTGGAAGTGAGGATATGATGTGATATGGTATATTTTTGCTTCACCGCATGACCCTGACTTCTAAATAGATGCAATATATATGACATTAGCTGAAGCATGATATATGTCTGGGAGATAGATGTGAAAGATGTAGAAAGTAATACTCTGCTCCCTGTGGCCTATAATAGAACATTGGCAAGTGCAGTCAGCCACTCGCCTCTTTTGAAATAACGTTATGATGATGATGATGATGATGATGACTACTCTTACTGCAAAATGTATGCTGCCTCTCGGAGGATAAGAATGAAGCGGAGCCAATCTGGCCAAAAGCAAAAAAAGAGTACAGGAAAAAATTGGCAAAGTTTTTAAACATAGAGTCAATATCTCGAACCTCAAGCAATAAAGAAGCGCGGAGTAGTAGATGTCAAGATAAAAAAAGAAAGAACGAGACAAGCCAAAAGTCTATGTAGCATATTATTAGTATGCTAACTGTTGTATATTGTTGTAGTATTTTTTATTTCTGGCGAGTCTGTCAATTAATAAGGCTCCGAGAATCCCCATTGCAGCTGTCGGAATAGCTACAAGAGGAAAAACATTTTGTATCATCTTAAAGTATATCTGCGCAATCATGCTTGGCCATACAACCTTGCTCTCAAACACTTCATTATAGGTATACGTTATCAATGGATAGTACAGCATAAAGAACACAAGGCTAACGATTATACCTGCAGTGTACAGTGAAAACCTTGATCTGGAAAATGCAAGCAGCACGTCTGCAGCCACTATTGGGATTATCCCTGATATGTAAAATGGGATAGTGGAGGTAAGTGCGCTGTTTGGAATAATCGAGGTCAATAGGCCTATTATAATAAAAGCAGCACCAGCCATAGAGAGCACTCCAAAGCGCTTGCCTGCAAGAGCAGATGATCCTATTAGACAGGCAGATATCAGAAATGGGAAGGCAAGAGTAGCAACAGTCACCCCAAAAGTAGGGTGAGGATTAAAGTTAAAGTATTCAGTCTCTGAGAACGGCAGAGAGAACATATCAATCATACCTGATGCCGCAAGCCATATTGGTAATATTGTAATAACAATCAGGACAGAAGACAACCTTTTAGCACTATGAGCCAAGCCTCCAAGCGCGCCAGCACTACCTACTATCATGCCACTTACAAGCACAAAATGGGGTGGACTTAGTAGGCCGTCAAGTCCAAATGCTGAATGCCAACCAAAGTCCACAGGAGCAGCACTTATCAGCATTACTACACCTGCTATAACCAGCTTCATCGGCCAAATCATCTTGTCAGTAGCACGATCACCGGATTTTGAAGCGGAGTACACCAGAACTGTACCTACAACCGCAGAAGCTGCACCAGAATAGAGCACAGCGTGAGGAGGTGCAAAGAATGTTTCGGGTTTGTTGAGTAAGTGGTTAGTGATATCCCAACTGCCGCCTGCAGCAGCTAACAACATTCCAAGGCTCACAAGCATATAGCCTGCAAAGAGCTTATGACCAAGACCATAAACTTCAAGGTGCTCTTGATGTCTGAAATAGTTCAATACCCATTTTTAGCAGGTTCAATAATTAAGGCTTTGTCACTTCCACTGAATATGTTTCAACAAATTCCCTCTGTTGGTCGAGTATGCCCCACTGTGGATAATGTGCTTGTTCCCAATTATGAGGCAGGGCTACAGATTTAATAAAAACCACAAACTTTCCCTCCGTCTTTGGTATAACCTCTATATTTGCGCTGTAGGTCTTGCCTGCTTCCCATGGCCTGCTGAAAACTTCAATTGAAGCATATTGCGCCAATACAGAAGAGTCTGTATCAGAATATTCAGAGCTTAGGAGCTCGCCAGGTGCTATCAATATCGGCGTTTGATCAAAGTTGTGTTTCAGTATCTTGATATTGTCTGTAGCCGTAAGATTCGGAAACCCTACAGATACAATCTGCATGTCCGCATCCTCTCCATTATTTGTCCCCGTAACAGAGATAGTGAGTGCCTGACCTAGAGGAATGTCCTGCGCAGATAGGCTCACATTCGTCACGATCGCTTGAGGTCTTCGAGCCTCTATCGATTGGTATGACTGAGGGAAAACATACAGCGAGAGTGAGAAATATATCACTAGTGCAAGTGCAACTACACCAGTAAGAATGATCGCCTTTAACAAGGTAGTGAATGTAAAGTTACACTCTTGATCTTTTATTTCTTGGCCCTACACAAATCACCTGTAGACATAGCCATATCTCTATATAAAATAAAGTTTGATTGTATCTTATCATAGCCATCTATAAAAGCACGCACAAGCATAATGATGATGGAGACGGCTGCTACAGGCTTGACTGACTATCTCAGTTCTACTTCTATTTGCCATTTATCGCCTTTTTTGATTGGTATAATGCAAATACCATTATCGATATAATTATGGGGCAATTTATTCACATGAACGATAGGATTACCTTAACTAACGGTGTCTACATATTAATCGTCCAAAGCTTTCTTAACACTATACGTGCAACTGGTGTGATATGAAAGCCGCTGTTGTTCCCAGAATAGGTGGCAAGTGGGAAGTAAGAGAAGTTCCGACGCCTGAACCTTCAGCCAATCAGGTCTTGATAAAAATTCATGCAAGTGGATTATGCTATTCAGACGTACATATTAGTGAAGGCACAGTTCCAACACCAATAGAATTTCCTCGTATCCTAGGTCATGAGCCCGTTGGAGAGATTGTTGCAGTAGGAGAAGAAGTAACTTCGCGCAAAGTAGGTGATAGAGTCGGAGTCCCTTACCTACAAGCATCGTGTGGAAGGTGTGAATGGTGTTTGCGTGGGAAGCCGTTGTTCTGTGCACAGCAGATTGGAACAGGTATTGGTACGCAAGGAAGTCACGCGCAATACATGTTGGCATATGCAGATGCTACTATGCTTATACCAGATGGCTTGGCATATGAACAAGCTGCTCCTGTATTTTGTGCAGGCTATACTGTGTGGAGTGGCCTGAGGTGGGCTAATCCAAAGCCCCATGAACGAATAGCAGTGGTCGGAATAGGGGGGCTGGGGCATATGGCGGTGCAATACTCAAAGGCTGCAGGGTTTGAAACAATTGCAATAACTCATTCAAAAGACAAAGAAGAATTGGCTCATAAACTTGGTGCGGATATTGTTGTTTCTGATGCTCAGGGATTGAAAGAAGCTGGAGGAGCAGATGTGGTACTAGCTACTAGCAATTCCTACAAAGCAGCATCTGACACGCTAAAGGGTTTGAGGCCAGACGGAAGATTGATGCTTATTGGAGTATCAGTCGAGCCTTTTAACATACCATCTCCAGCTGAATTAATCTTAAATCGTCTTCAGATAATGGGCTCCCAACAGAATGGTCGGGAGTACCTATACGAAGCATTGGATTACGTTGCCAAAGGCAAAGTCAAGGTAATGGCTGAAACATTTCCTTTAGATGATATAGCTGATGCGTATGAGAGGGTGGCTAATGGGAAGGTTCGTTTCCGTGCAGTAGTAACTATGAACTAGCAGCTGGCGACCATCCATTCTGCAACTATTATAACACATGTCACGTTAGGAGGATATGCCCTCTGACTGAGGGTCGGTTGTCAGAGCGGGACTTCTACGGCTACATCAACTTTCGGATAATACTTTTTCACATCCCCTTCGCCATATTTAGACTTAAATTTCCTCACGATATCGTCAACCCTATTCCTGTCTGTTATTGGTTTACCTCTGACAGGTATTTCTTCTTCTCCGCCATTTATAGAAATCTTCAAAGTTGAATCGGCTAGCAGATTCTTATACCAATTGGTGTCAGAGCCCTGAACTGGAAGTAAATACACAGTGTTACCTTCATCCACAAACCAGACTGGTCGAGGGATATCTCTGCCCGATTTTCTACCTTTAACGCTGAGTCTTATCTCATATACTCTATTCAGTCTCTGGTGCAGTTCGGCTTTGGACATGACACACATTCTATGCTGCATATGTTAGATATGGGTTTTGGGTGTTGCTGTATATCTGAATGCTGCTTTAAGCCAGTTCACTATTACTGTTAGAAAATACTATTCATCATGCAGCTTATTACAAACCTGCTAGTTATTTTAAAAGAATGGCGGAACTTACCTTAGTTGACTATTTTATCATGGGAGAAGCAGTTGGAATAGTTGCTGCGTTCTTTGTAGGATTTTATTATTCAAGAAAGGGAATGCAAAAACTTTCACTTGACATTGAAACAAAAGTTCTAAACGATTTGGGTGATAAATTGCATGGCATAGCAGAGTTGACGATTGCTCGGCCAGAGGTAGTCGAGATACTTGATAGAGAATCAGCAAATATATCGCCTAAAGAAGCTGCTGCAATGTATGTTCTATCCGTATATGCGCACGCATTTCATATGCGTCAGAGAGGGGTGTTAAGGGACAATGAGTGGGCTGGATGGATTGGGTCAATAAGAGCAGCTTTTAGAAAAGGAACAATAGGCGAGTACTGGAAAACAGTAGAGCCAGAGAATTGGTTCGACCCCGAATTTCTAGACTTTATTAATAATGAAATAGTTCGGGAAGACAAGTCGAAAGTAGGAAATGTAGCAAAAGAGGATTAAAGGCGGAATAGACTGGCCAAAAAGGTAGATTCATCGAATTCTCATAGAGACATACACATCTCACCCTGTTACAGTCACTCACCCATTTAATAGGAAATTATCCAGGGTAATAGGTACTTCTTCTTTTTCTTCCTTTATTGTCAACCACTCTTTTTTCTTCTTTCTGCTTTTGACTTTAGCCTCTATCCGTTCAACTTCGGAGATGCATTGAGTTAGCTGTTTGTAATGATAAAGCAGGATTGACATCAGTATCGGGTGAAGCCTTACATACTGTATTGAATTGGAGCAAGCTGAAATGTACCACCTAGGGAGTTCCCACATTTCATCAAACTTCTTTCGGTCGGATTTATCTAAAGCATTACGAAATGGCTTCCAATCCTCTTTTTCCATTGCAAGTGCAATTCTAAAGGAAGGAATTGTTCTGCCCATTTAGTTTACAGCCACCACGGCTATCACTACTACTGCTGCAGCCGTAATCCCAATCCTCAATATAGATAGCAAAGATACGATTCAAAGAGGTATCATAAATATCTCATATCCAGAGAGAAAAAGTACTTCGAGGGTTACTACTACTTTCTACGCTAACTGTAGCGAATATGCAGATGCTACTGCCACTTATTGATGCAACATGACTGTATGTGAATAGGGCGATTCAGAAGAAGATCGCGGTCTCTGTTGTTGTATTTTACATGAATTTGTACTTCGCATTTTTTTATGTGCTGTGCATTCATCGTTCATGTAAGTTAATGTGATCTGTAAAACTACTTGACAAAGATATAGCTGCAAATATGGTAGACTAACGGCTCTTTAGATACAACTGGCGCTCATAGATCCTTTGCACTTTTTCCATGGTATCAATATCACGTACAGTCTTGTCAGTCCGAATGTACTTTATCCTCGGGAAGCGAAGCGCAAATCCGCTATTATGCCTATCACTTTTCTGTATGCTATCAAATGCAATCTCAAGGACAATCTCGGGCCTGACTACTAGTCTATAGCCCTCATCTCTGACTATTATTGACCGTAGCTTGTCAGTCATCTTGGCTATCTCTGCATCAGTCAGGCCAGAGTACGCCTTGCCTATTGTCTTTAGCGAGCCACCATCCTGCTCATCTCGGACTGCGAAAGTATAATCAGAAAGTGTCCCGGCACGCTTACCATGACCATATTCTGCGATGACAATTACTGCATCTACAGTGTCAAGCTCATACTTTAGCTTGGTCCAATGTCTGCCGCGCTTGCCAGGATGATACTGGGATTCAAGCTCTTTTACCACCAACCCTTCATGTCCTGCATCTCTGCTTTCTTTAAATGCACTGGCTATCTGCTGAGCTGTAGACACAATTCTGTAACCAAGGTCGATCACAGGCTCTTTGAATCTAATCTGCGAGAGCAATTTCTTGCGCTCTGTAAGCGGACTGCTAATAAGCGGCTGTCCGTTAAGATACATGATATCATAGGGGACATATACTACTGGGATCTCTGCCATCAGATGTTCTGTCACTGCTTTTCTCCTGAGCCGCTTTTGCAACTCTTGGAAATGTAGAGGCCTGCCAGCTTTGTAGGCAAGTACTTCGCCATCTAGAATAAATTCTGCTGGCAGCAAAGACACAGCAGATACAATCTCTGGGAAAGAGGCGGCAACATCTTCTAGCTTCCTTGAGAACATCTTGACCTTGCCTCCGAACTTGTGAAGCTGCACCCTTATGCCATCATACTTGAACTCACAAATCAGCGCTTTGTTATAATACTGTTCGATCTCTTCTGCACTAAACATCACATCTGCTAGCATGAAGCTCAGAGGTGCAAGTGGCCTCATTATCGCAGTCGACAGAGCATCCTTTTTTGCAAGCAATGCTGCCTGCGCAATATCGCCAGAGAGTAACATAGCCTGCCGGATTGCCTGCACGTCCCGCCCAAACGCCTTGGAAATAGCAAGCTCGACCAAACCCTCTACTACACCGACGCGTAACTCGCCAGTTGCTATCTTGATCAAATATTTTGCTTCAAGAGGAGAGGAGTTAATGAGAAGTCCTGTCAGGATCTTCCTTTTTGCCTCTGCTGCCCCCGAGCCAGCTGCGTCAGCAATTTTTCTTAGCTGATCGTGCAGATCTGGCAGCAAAAGTTGCTGGTCTACAAGTGGACTTTGCTGCCTCTTGGAGACTACGTATTCAGCAAGAGCGCCCATATCTCCGTGTTTTAAATAGTTCTTTTGTATCTCTTCTGGCTCCAGACGTGCGATCTCTGAAAGCGTTCGCATTATAGTATTAAAACCTACATTAAGTGTAAGACCAGAGCCCTTAGGAAAAATGGTGCCAGACATAAGGAGTACAGCTGCTGCAAGCGAGGTATCACCGCCATCCTCATCTTTCAGTTTGATTAAGTATTCTGCGATGGCAGCCACCTTGGCATTTTTGCTTGCAATCTGGCGAACCTTCTCACACGTATTGACAAAGTCCGAAAATTCGCTTGCAGGCATATGCGTATATCCCATCTTCAACTGTGCTTAAATCTATTGGCAAAATACCGAAATACAACCTCTGTGTGATTTTTCATGTGCCCAAGGCATCGTCTGTTCTGGTTATTGCAGTTGTAGTTGCAACGCTCATCCCAATTTCAATTGGGCTGTCTGGCTTGGGGCCTGAGATAAAGATAGGTGGAAGACAAACCGTCGGAATCTATAACAATGCTGATAGCAGCATAGAAGATGCGCAAGGTGATGTGACGCCTGTATACCAGCAGGCTGGGACAGAAGTGATTCCCGACGTAAAAGACTACCACGACATTTTGGGAGCCAGCGTGCAAAAGCGAGGAGAGGTATTCTTTTTCACAGTAAAGCTTGCAGGCAATCCAAATGATAATGATATGTATGAAACACAATATCGGTGGCATATTATCACCACCAGCCCGATAACAAATAGAGAGCAACAATACGTAATTCGATTTCAGAATTCTGCTTTCAGCGTTGGCAACTCCACTGATATGCAAGGGTGGTATTTCTCAGTATTTGATAGAACTGTAGGGAGGTTCATCATCCCGCCTACTAGTATACCAGACATGCCAGAAGATAGAGTCGAGTTTCCTATAGAGGACTTTTATATTGGCAGCCCCTCCTCGTTTTCCTACTGGGTCGACGTGTCAGTAAGGGTGGACGCTACTTTCGGCCAGCCAAACTATATAATGGACTATGCGCCGTGATAATAGAAGGTTAGACGATGCTATTTTCTCTCGGCTACTGTAATATTTTTTTCTAGATTGAAGCTTTCACCTGAGATCTCATCAGTCACAGAATATGTTATGACATAGTTACCTATCGGCAATGACTGAACCTCCGGTGTAAGCGTAAGCGTCAAGAACATCTCTGTATTAGGTCTATGAGAAGTGATATTTCCGACCTGTACGTCCTCTATCAGCTGAAGCTTAGTGCCATTTGCAGCAGCTATTTCATAATCAGCTGTCATATTCATCAGGTAAAGCATTGTGTTATTATTGCCGCCGCCTTCTTTGTCTATAACCTGCTTATGGGCAAAGCCTACCGGTTCTACATAGAGTACGATTGTTTCGCCAGGCGCAAAGATATTGCTTCGCTCTTCGTATACGCCATAGCCAGCGGCAGAGAAGGGTTCTACAAAGGTACTAAAGGTGGCGTTAAACTCTGACTGATTCCAGACCGATAGGTAAAGCTCCTTTGCCTCTTCAACCGTCAAGTTATTAGTAGACGTTACATTAGCAATGGTGATAGTAGTATTCCTAGTACTTGTGTTATTAGCCGCAGTTATATTGGCAGGGATCGTCGCAGTAGTGGTGGTAGTAGTAGTATCATTATTGGTATCTGGGGTTAGCAATTCTGTTAAATTGATGATCTGGTTCTGCCCAGCTACTGTACTAGTAGCACCTGCAATTGTAGTAGTAAAAGCGATTACTACTGTTATGATGACTAAAAATTTGACGTACATTGGTAGAGGCATGCAAGCATAATTCTTAATTGATCTGATAGTACTGGATAGTATTCTCAGTTTTATCTATGAAAAAGTGTTATGTATCAAAACTACAAGGTTATCAGGCGTTTGGCGATACTGCATCAACGACCTTGCTACAGCCTATGCCGTAAAAGTTGCAATTTTTGTACGATGCAGTTTTGTCCGCCAAGCGCTATAGTCTGGCCATGCTTTTTTTCACTACTAGTCCTTAACCTTTATAAGCTATTAATTATATAAAAGAATTTCTGATCCTAAAGATTTTAGGAATATTGAATGAATAAGCAATGCATATTTAAAAAAATTCCAAAATTAATAGAAATCCTATGTATACTCACAAACAAACTTCCCACTCTTCATGTGCATGCTTACATCAATTTTTTCTTAATCTTATCATTTTTAACATATAACTTTTTTATAAAGGGAAGAATTGCGTTCATTGCTCAACTCAATAATATCGCATCAGCTTAGCAGCTCTAGTTGCAGCAAACTGCTTTTAGGCGACGGAATAACCACTACTGATTTGACCATTAAGGGAGTACATGGAATATTTGGACCCGTGTCAATTAATGTGCGGTCTGCCAGAAAGAATGTGCCTGCGATAGGCGATGTCGCAAGTGCTGCAAAGAACCTTGACGAATACCAGTTCTTAATTTGCTCACTAGTTCCTTCGCTTCCAGACTCCAACCTGTCAAAGATAGAACTGCAGAAATATCGTGTGGCTATAATAGCAGCATTTGCAAAGCTTGTGTCGATGCTTCTGTTGAAAAGCATGCGTCAAGACGACTTGGCGCAATGGAGCAAGCATGCTAAAGCACTTTTAGAGGAAACATCAGACGCATACCTTAAGGCTACTTCAAACTACAATCTCAAGGTCACTTCGCATAAAGATGCCTTTGAATATTTCGAGGTTCCAGTAGATAAGGTACAAGTTGCACTCAGAGCATTTTACGACCATGACGTTTGACAGGAATTATTATCTATAGCAGATTATAATAATTCCATCCGCATTTTTTACAGACGTCTATATACTATGACAATTGCAGTTACCCTAATTGAGCCACAATATCCCGTTAACGTAGGCCATACTGCTAGGCTGATGAAAAATTTTGGTCTCAAGAGCTTGTATTTTGTCCGACCTCACTTTGACAAGACAGAGGCAGCAAAGTATTCGACCCATGGCAATGATATCCTAATAGCTGCCAAGTCTGTGACGTTGAGTCAGTTGAGAAAGAAATTTGATGTACTCATAGGTACAACTGCAATTCCGGCTAGCAGTAGACTCAACATTCTGCGAGGATCAATAAATGCCGAACAGCTAGCCAAGATAATATATGATTCAAGCACCAAAGACTTTTGCATCTTGCTTGGAAGAGAATCATCGGGCCTCAACAACAAGGAGCTGAAGCTGTGTAACCTTGTCGTTACCATTGACACAAAGACAAATTACAGGACAATGAATGTAGCCCATGCACTTGCAATATTGCTGTATGAAATTTCCAAGTTACGATCTTCAGAACTACCCGTAAAAAAGAGCAAAAAGAAAGTTGAACTTGCTTCCCGGAAGGATATCGATCTTTTGCTCCACTATGTAAGCAAATTAGCGGATGCAGGTAATTATGATCTGCATAAAAAGCCGTTGCTAGAAGCAGCAGTAAACAAGGTTCTGGCAAAAAGTGTGCCTACAACAAAAGACATCATGCTCTTGGTGTCACTACTAAGAAAAAGTCATCTTGCAATAGAAAGGTTACGGCAAAAATAAGTAGTATTACTAGTACTTCAGCCTTCTCATTGATATTATACATAATTGGCCCGCTCTTTATCTGCATCCGTAGTAGGCATACAGGAGAGTACTATCTCTTTTTTGTTGTTTTTTTAGCTTTTATATTTATGAGCAAAACCAGAGGACCAGGTCGCCCATCTACGCACCTATACAAATATTGACGTCCTTTCATAGGTAGAATTTTTGACAATACGATGTTGCGACTAATCATGGCTTTACCGCCATCCATCCATGCGGTATGACTAACTGCAAATTAGTGGCTTTGCTGTTTGTCTGCCCTCCTGTTTTCAGCCATTGTTTTTGACTTTAATGTGTATATATGATCATTATCTTGAGAGCCTAATCCTTATAGCCATCATGGTGAGTTGTGGTCTATTATCTTTAGTTTCTATTTTATTGTTGTTGCCGCTGCCGGCAAACGTATCTGTATATATGTGAATTTTTTGCGGAACCTTGCTTTGTCTAGCATAGTGCCATTTGAGTAATCTTTAAGTGAACTTTCAACATTTTAGACACTTGATGGCATACACCAAGATAGGTGGATGAGAATGTGTGACTTGAGATGGTGCCACAGAATTAAGATTTATGACAGGCAATAGAAGTGACATATATCTGTAGCATGGAGCACTATGAGCTGACACCAAATCTAAAGATATGTAGGATTCTCAATGGGATGTGGCAGGTTGCAGGCGTACATGGATTAATAGATCCTAGAGTTGCAATAGAAGAAATGGTCAAGTATCACAATGCAGGGTTTACCAGTTGGGACCTTGCTGATATTTATGGTCCTGCAGAGGACTTTATTGGGGCTTTTAGGCAGAGGCTGCCTGAGCAGGAGCGACAAAACGTTCAGGCATTAACAAAATGGGTGCCCGAACCTAAGAGGATCACCCCGGAGATTGCACGTGCAAGTATTGAGAAATCGCTTAAGCGTATGGGAGTCAGCTCCCTTGATCTCGTGCAGTTTCACTGGTGGGATTACAACAACCCATATTACATTGATGCCATGAAGTACCTATATGGCCTACGCGACGAAACTAAGCTCCTCAAGAATGTAGGTCTCACTAATTTTGACACTGAGCACATGCAAATAATGGTGAAGGATGCAGGGATGAAAGAGATAGTATCTAATCAAGTTCAATACTCCGTTGTTGATCGAAGGCCTGAAGTCAAGATGGTACGTTTTTGTCGCAACAATAACATTAGCCTGCTTGCTTATGGAACAGTCTGCGGCGGCCTAATGTCAGAGCGCTATCTTGGCAAACTAGAGCCATCTACATATGAGCTTGATACAGCGAGTCTGCGTAAATACAAGCGCATAATAGATGCATGGGGCGGCTGGAAATTATTTCAAGAGTTGTTGTCGACCTTGCATCAAATAGCTCAAAAGCACGGTGTGAGCATTGCAAATGTTGCAACACGCTATATTCTTGATAGACCTGCAGTGGCAGGTGTAATCATTGGAGCGAGGCTTGGAATAGTCGACCACAGAGGCGATAATGCACGTGTGTTTGATTTTAGGTTGGACAAAGACGATACCAATGGCATAGAAGAAGTAAGCAAAAAGTCAAACGACCTGTTTGATAGAATAGGAGATTGTGGTGACGAATACCGAAGAAGGTAATACAAAGGGTCTGAGTACTGTAAAAAATACTAGAAGCACATTGTAAAACATATTACAATACATAATTTTAAAAATCATAAAATTTTTCTCCTTGTATGTCTCCTTGAAGTTTGTTATCTAACGCTTAATTGCAATATTCGACCTTTGAAGCTTATGCCTGCCAATAATAATCCTAAAAGACAAAAAGGAGGAGAAGAAAACAACAGCACTCCGTCAACAACAGTTTCTGGCACAAGAGCAGAAGTAAATGAAGACAACAGTATTACAACAACACAACGAATTAACAGGACTTTTGATGAAGCAAAGGAAAACACAAGAAGGGCCGTACAAGAAGCAGAAAGAGAGCTTCCACGATATATGCAGATTGTCACAACGAACCAAGAGCAATCAGTAGGGGCGGTGAGGGATACTATAGAGAACTATCTCGATTCACAGAGAGAAATTACTAATTTTATTCAGTCATTTTGGAAATCATATATTGACAATGTATTCTGGACGCCTACAAGAAGAACCATAGAGAACTATGCGGCAACTGTAAGTAATACAACTGATGCCACTGTAGCAGCAATCAGGATTTACAATAACATAATCTACGCAAATGCAGAGGCGGTCAGACTTTCACTAGAATATAATAGAGACAATGCTAGGGAAATGTCAAGGGTGTTTGTAAATACAGCCAAACAATTAGAAAGAATATAAAATGACCGTAGATTATAACAAGGATGCAGTAGCAGCATGTTAAAACAGAAGGAAAAGGAAAATCAGTACCAAGAACAACAACAGCACTGGCAGGACGATGAGCATGTAGAAGAACTTAGCAAACGTGAGATGCAAATACTGAACTGTATAAAGGGCCAATCACGAACTGAAAAGCAAATAGCCAAAATGATCAGGCTTGATATTTTTATCATTTCTCCACTGATAACCGAACTGATGCTAAAAGGCTATGTCGAGACAATTAGAAAGCGTAGACTATTTTTCTTTTCAAGGGAATACTGCATAATCACGATAGAAGGACTTGATGCACTTGAACAGGCTGGAAGTCCATTTGAAAACCTAGTTGAGCTCATTAGAAAGAGGGCTCTTGAAACAATTGACAATATTGCGGCAGACTCTCCTATTCTAAAACTTGCACTTATGTTTGCCAAAGCAGCTTACAACATTTTAAAGGCACTGGTATGAGAGTGAGATATGAAACTGCTATCTCTCATGTATGACTACCCCCAACCGTATACAGAAAAATAGCGCCTTCTTCGCACTAAGAAAATCATATGCATACAATGAGCGTGAACAAGCAGCTAATCAAACTTGGCTTTGGAAGCCTGATCACTCATCATCAACAAAATGTGGAAAGAGTCTGTGCAGCTTGCTGCTGTGAGTTGGCCTTACCATAGCAATAATAATAATGATGATACACCAGTAAATAGTATCAAGGTCTATCGTTAACATGGGTGCAAAAGAATCTGCAGTGGCAAAGTCTAGAGGCTCACAAGATGAACGCGATATGTCTCCTCAGGACGCTGCTTTGCTCCAAGTGCTTTATAATAAGAAAAAAATTTCAAAAGATGAAGCAAATTATGTGGAAAAAGAAGAGCCACATGATCAGTCGTGTATTAAATGCAAGTTCAACCTTGGCGATGAAGGCAAGTGTCATGTAGTCGAAGGAGAAATCAACAATGAAAAAGGCATCTCAAAGTTTTTCTCACCAAAAGGTGACGGAATGCTACCTGGAGATATTGTCTGGATGTATGTGAAACAGGCAGGAAAAAAGCTGAAATATAAGGAAGGACACATTATCGAAGAAGGCGCTCCGGGATTTCAATGCAAAGATTGCAAATACTATATGTATTCTGGTAGCTGTCTCTTCATAGAAGGAAAATTCAAGCCAGAGATGAGCTGCGGTTTTATCGTGAAAATAGGACATGGGATTGAGATTTAGAAGTCATCCCAATCCAAAGAAGCTTTCCTCATTATCCAAGGACAGGATTACAGGATGCCAAGAAGGCTGTGACCCAAAAAGAGGCAAGCAATAGCAGAGAAAGCATTTGTAGACCTAACAGCATATTCTATAATGAATATAAATATAACAAATGAGCATGGCATGCCAAACGCATGCACATTAGTCTTGAACATACAGAAGAAATAGATAGACTGTATAATACCCGACATATGGGCCATATCCATAGCAACTTCATTTATGTTGTGACTACGTCAATTACTGAAAAGGTCAAATGTTTGCATCATGATCCATTGAAGATACAAACAAACGTCTACATAAGGGAAGTCTCCAGCTTCTTTACAGTGAGCGCTTTTATCAGCATATTCTCGACCTCTCGAATTTCTGAGCTAATCCAGAAGAATAGATGGGGAAGATAACTCAATGACTGGAGTGGAAAAGCAGACTAACATTAGCCGTTCAGCATGGACTACACTGGCAATTCTAAGCTGCTTGGGTCTGATAACAATGTACGGTGAGACTATGGTGTTGCCAGCTATTCCTGACTTCATACGAGATTTCAACATCTCGTATAGCACATCGTCATGGATACTGTCTTCTTATCTGATTGCAGGAGCAGTAATGACACCAATTGCAGGCAG
>JBKPEN010000287.1:0-7314 GCA_046728425.1 Thermoproteota archaeon | reverse complement strand
CTATGAGCCCTCTTCAACTTTTATGATTAAATGAGTTTACGTTTACCAATGTAAAGCAGATTAGTCTAGACAATCCTTGCTCGTCAGAATACACAACAAAAAATCTTTTGCACCATGCCATCTGCTACCCTTAATATATGTAACCTGCAGTGGTCATTTCCAAAGATCCTTTTTGGCAGCTCTGGCAGCAAAAGTAAAAGAAATTTCCCCTTAGGTTGCTTTTGCTAGTTTCTTCTTCTTATCAAACTCAAATGCCCTCTAGATCGATCGACTCTATTTTCTGAAGGTTTTTCTGTTTAATCCTCGGCCCGTTCCAAATATTGGAAAAGTATATTGCAAAGTGACTTAAAAGAATAATGAGACAGCAATAATATGCAATATATTCATATACGATAGAATACAAAAATAAAATTTAAGGTTAGTGTTGAATAATAGGGCTATTAAAATTCAGGAAACGGTAGCCAGACCAAGATTAATTATTATCCTAATTGTTATATTTGCTTTAGTTTTTACCTGCGTAGATGTTAAAAGTTATGAAAAAGCAAACGCCCAACCAACGAAAACAGTAATTACGATAAGTATAGGAACTGTTGATGTTGATGCTGTCAAGCAAATAATGAAATTCCAACCTACAGCAGATTACATCGCTGCCAAGATAAGTAATGATACAACACAGTATAAAGGAGAAGTCATCATCCCCTCAACTGTTGATGATATGGCTAAACTATTAAAAGAGCAAAGAATTGATCTGTATTTTGAAAGTCCTTTTACAATTGCGTTAGTAGATAATGAAAGTGGCGCAGTGCCATTCTTGTTAAGATGGAAAGAAGGAGTATCGCAATATCACTCGATATTTATCGTTAAGAGTAACTCATCTATAAACACGTTAAATGATTTTGTTGGAAAAACTATTGCTTTTGAAGCTCCAGAATCAACATCTGGATATTTGTTACCAAAAGCATACTTGGTTCAAAAAGGGTTTAACCTTGTCGGCGAATCAACCGAATCGTATTTGGCCCAAACTGAACCAATCATTGATAGTAACGGCCTTAATATTAATGACAGCAGCATTAATTGGCCAAGTACAAGCAGCAGCAACGATGGTAATAATACAATTAGATATGTTTTTGCTAGAGAAGATCAGAATATACCATTATGGGTAGTTGAAGGAAAAGTTGACATTGGAGTTATCTCAAATGTAGACTTTGAGCAAGAAACCTATGAAAGTGTTAAATCCCAATTAAAAATAGTTGATAGAACTATTGATGTGCCTCGTCATGTGGTTTCACATAGGTCTGAGATGGACCCAGCTTTAGTACAAAAGATTAAGAATGTACTGTTGAACATGGATAAAGATCCAGAGGGTGTTGAGATTTTAAGAAATTTTGAAAATTCAACAAAATATGAGGAAATAAACAACTACGATCAATTATTTGGTCCTATAAATAATATGCTTCAGCTATTAGAACGAAAAGAAGTAGAAGTCGGGGGATAATGGTCTCTGAAGTTATCACATAAACTAATTCTTATTGTGGTTATACCCGTAGTTATTTTTTCAGTAGTATTTGAAATTACATTCTATTCTATATCAAGAAACGAGATATTAGAAGCGTATAAGAAAGAGTCAGTGTCTTTCATTTCATTAGCAAGCAGGGAGCTTAGAAATCCCTTATACTTTCTGGATTTGGATGGGCTAGAACATACTATCCAAAGCATTAAAGAGAATCCTGATATTCAATCGGTATATGTAACGTTTCCTGATGGAAGGATCATTACGGATGGAACATTAGAAAATAAGCATTACAACGAGACATTAAATGATTGTATTAATACACAGGCTAGAAGATCATCTGATGAGCCACTAATTGAAATTAAAGACAATGTTTTGCATGCGTGTGCCCCTATAGTTCTTACTGAAAAAATTGGAATGGTAAGGGCAGATTTTTCCCTGGCTTCATTGAATGACATTCTCAACAATTTAATTATTACACTTATCATGATTGGCGGTATAATATCCATTATTGTTATAATTATAGGTCTGTTTATTTCCAGGTCCATATCAAAACCCATAGTCAAATTGAAACACGCAGCTAATGAAATATCCAAAGGAAACTTTAATGTCGATATTAGAGAAACTTCTTCAAGAAATGATGAGATTGCAGAATTGTCATCGCAATTCAATATCATGAAGCAAAGTATAGCTTCAGCAAACAAACACTTGAACAGACTTGTAAAAGAAAGGACAAGAGAGCTTGAAATAGCAAATGAACAGCTAAGAAATCAGGAAAAGACGCAAAAAGAGTTCATTAATATAGCTGCCCATGAATTGCGGACACCTGTTCAACCTATACTTTCATTAAGTGAAGTTCTTCAATCTAAGGAGGAGGATGAGGAAAAACGCAGAATGGTAGAAATAATATCAAGAAATGCAAGAAGACTACAGCGGCTTACACAAGATATACTTGATGTGACAAGGATAGAGAGTCAACTATTAAGACTGAATAAAGAAAAGTTCAATTTAAATGGCCTTATATTCAGTATTATAGAAGAATATAAAAAAGAAATCGGCGACAATAATAATAGCAATATAAAATTATTGTTTAATCCTATTGAGGAAAATAACAATATTATTGTAGATGCAGACAGATATAGGATTACTCAAATTATTTCCAATTTATTGGACAATGCTATTAAATTTACTAAAGAAGGACAAGGAGGAGGAACCATATCTGTTAATATAAAAAAGAAGGAGAATGATAGTTTGGCCATCGTTGATATAAAAGATACTGGCAGTGGCATAGATCCTGAAATAATGCCGCGATTGTTTACAAAATTTGCGTCAAAATCTTTCAAAGGTACTGGGTTGGGATTATTTATTTCTAAAAGTATAATCGAAGCGCATGGTGGTAAAATATGGGCTGAAAACAACAAGGATGGAAAGGGAGCTACTTTTAGTTTTAGCCTTCCATTATTCAACCAGAGTAAACCAAACAAAGTAGAACAGACCTATTCAAACTAGCATAAAAGACACTAAAGTAAATAGGATTCACAGTAATAACTCGAGTGACAATGATAATAATGGTTCAACTTAAATAGCAAATAGATTTCTTCCTTAACTAAAAGATGGAGCCCAAAAGTGATGATGATGATAATAAAAGATATCAACGCGGATTAAAGAAAATAAAGGAAGTTTACGGCGATACATGGGATGTAAACTTTCTAGATGACTTATCACCTGAGATGAATGACTATACTGTAGAATTTCTTTATGGCGATGTGTACAATACTGATAAATTAGATGCTAGGTCAAGAGAGATTTCTATTATATCAATCCTAATTGCATTAAGGGCTAATACTCCCTTGAGCATACATATGCACGGTGCACTAAATATAGGTCTCACACGGAACGAACTAATCGAAGTTATAGTGCAAACGTCAATTTATGCTGGATTCCCAGCTGCAGTTAATGCTATGGATATGGCAAGGCAAGTCTTTAGAGAAAGAGACCAAAAAGGAAAGAGAAACTAAACAACAAAAAAAGGGGAAATAATGAAGTAACAACTGACGACGACTTAGTATTATTATCGTGCTGTAATGAAGAGACAAGTAGAGGCTATCTAAATATGTCTGGCATCGTTTCGATAATGAGTATATTTAAGTATTCACTTGAAGATGTCAACATATAAAATGAGGCGATATTGTGTTCACAAGATGAGCTTAACTGTTATCGTTATTGCCCTACTGGTAGTTATTATAACACCAACAACTTTGCAACCTTCACTAGCCACAGTCAATTCTACTACTACCGCTGATATACCGGACACCTCATTTTTTAAAATGACAGTTACGTCAAATCAGTCAACAACAAGTACAGTAGGTGATAATAAAACTAATGTCACTCTTAGAGCTATTTTTCCTACAATTCCAAATGAACGAGGGTTAGGAAATTGGAATCATATGCTGCAGCCTGCTCTTGATGAACTCAATAGACGTCATCCAGACATGAACATACAGATAGAATATGCTGAGCCTTACAATGAATACAGAAATAGCATTTTGGATATATTATCAAATGGCGATTCTGTAGATATTATATCTTTAGATCAAATTTGGCTTGGTGAATTTGCAGAGAAGGGTTTGATAACAGATCTCACTTCTGACTTTGAGCAGTGGGGTAGAATGGATGATTTCTATAGCGGAAATCTTGATGGTTCTGTGTATAACAATACTCTATATGGTCTGTGGCTATGGACAGATGTTAGAGGTATGTGGTATTGGAAAGACATGCTGCAAGAAGCAGGAGTTGATCCAGAATCACTAAAAACTTGGGATGGATACATTTCAGCGGCGGTAAAATTGAAGGATTTCTTTGGAGACAGAATAAATCAAGGAGTACATCTTATAGGTGCGCCGCATGATCGTGACATTTGGTATCCATACCTTTGGATGCTTGGAGGAGAAATACTGGAACAGCGTCAAGGTCATCCTACAAAAGGTGCCTACTGGTTTCCATCGTATAATAGCTCTGAAGGAGTGAGAGCAATGGAGTTTTTGAAGCAGCAGGTAGATGCTGGGATAAAAGCGCAAAAGGAGCATTCGTGGGGACTCGAATTTGCTAACAGAACCTTCCCTGTGATGATAGAGGGCTCTTGGATGCTTGCAGCATTTCCAAAAGAATCTTGGCCAACGCTGGAACAGCAAGTTGGATTTATTCCCATGTTTCCAGTGCCTAATGCGACGACTCAGACTTCAACTATGATGGGAGGATGGGAGTTAGCTATTCCTTCTACGTCGCAACATAGTGATTTAACATGGGAGTTGATAACTATAATGGCTAGCCCGGAAATACTGGGTCCATTTCTTCAACAATTTGCCTTTTTGCCTACACAACATACGTTAGGAGAGGGTCCAGCCTCTGAACCACTAAAGCAATCGATCCCATACTTTGACGAAATGGTTTCAATGATTCCATATGGTGGAAGCAGACCAAATATACCTGAATATCAAGCGATAGCAGAAGATATACATCAAGCTATACAGCAAGTTTACAACGGATCTGCATCACCAAAAGATGCTCTTGATATGGCGGCTGCTAAGTCTGCAGCCACATTAGGATGGAAAGACTAGTTTGTAAGTTAGAGCTCAGTTGCGCAATGACTACAGGCTTTGCCAGCTGGGGCTTTATAGGGTGGCGGGCATTCTAGCAGCAGGAGATATTTACTCAAACACACTAAACCCGCTCCAAACCAATAGCAAAATAACTAATGTCGATATGTACAGAAGGTAGGTAGATTGAACTGTAATGTTGTTCAAAATCTGTTCTTTGATTCATATTGTGTCTAGATTCTGAAGGTTTTTCGCAGGATTCCCCGGCCCCCTCTTCTACCAGTTCTTTTAGAAGGGTTCTATCAAGCTATTACGTACAATGTCTAAAATAATACCACTACTTCAGTCCACTATCCAAAATTGTATATATTTCAATTCAACTATCGCCTATTGGGCACAATATTTATCTAATTCCCTTGGAAGAACAAATGTATCTCATGGATAGAAGAAGAATACGGGATAAGAAAAAATTAGGTTTGCGATCATCCGAAAAGTTAATCCACTATCAGAGATCACAGTTTATCGATTGTATTGGAGTAGAAGAAGAAGCACCTCCATCATCATCTATGCCCAAGTCAAATGGGAAAAAGCTGTTATAGAAACTCCAAAGAAGAAGCTTAAAGCCCTTAGAAGAAAAAGTGTACCCAGATATACATATACAAAATTTCAGCAATTAGCAAGGTAGACGTAATGATACGAACCTTCTATCATCCACATCCAGATGATTATTGGAGCTCGGCTATAAACCTGAAACTTCAGGAAGGTAAACATTGATGGAATCAATTGAAAATATACCTACAAAAAATAATGATTTCAAAATGCCGCCATCCCACCGGCCTCTAAAAGTGTATGCGTTCGACCCAACACGCGGTCGCACTCTAGGCAACTACATGACGATTAAAACTCCTTATGAGAGATTACAACCTGGGCCAGTTGGCAAGTATTTAGAGGTTATAGACTATGATGCCAACAATAAATGTTATTATCAGCCAGTAAATTTAGACGACCCGTGGGTTATCTTGGGGGATGGTTTGGATCCTAGTGAATCCAATCCCCAGTTTCATCAACAAATGGTCTATGCCGTTGCAAGCGAAACGATTGCACGCTTTGAATCTGCTCTTGGGCGTTCTATTAAATGGAGTTTTGGAAGATGGAAAAGGGCAGATCAAGAAGAAGGAGGAGGAAGAGGAGAAGAGGAGGACTCTTTGGTAAGGCTTAGGATCTTTCCCCATGGAATGCAAGATGCCAATGCTTATTATAGTGACGATTTAGGTGCTCTTGTTTTCGGTTTCTTTCCAGCTTCTGAAGCTGATTCGGGACGGAATCTTCCCGGTCAGACGGTATTCACATGCTTGTCCCATGACATTATCGCGCACGAAACAGCACACGCCCTAGTTGATAGTCAGAAGGATTTTTTTATGGAACCAACTAGCGCTGACTCACTTGCATTTCATGAAGCATTTGCAGATATTGTGGCGCTTTTTCAACACTTCCTGTTCAAAGAACCGTTGCAAGAGATGATTCGTCTAACAGGCGGGCAGATATTTCGAGACATAGTAGCACCAGAAAACCTACCTAGTAAGAGCGGTCCAGTATTTCAGGCGGAACTTACAACTGACAATCCTTTAGTTGCACTTGCAGTACAATTCGGAGAAGCAATGGGTATGCGAAAGGCCTTGCGTACGGCTCTTGGAACCCCTCCAAACTCAAAGGATCTTGAGAAATATTTTGAACCCCATAAGCGAGGTTCCATATTTGTGGCTGCAGTATTTGATGCATTCTTTAGCATCTATGTCAGGCGTACAAGTGACTTAATGCGAATCGCTCGCGCAGGCGGAACGGGTGGTGGTTTGTCAGATGACTTGCATCCTGACCTTGTCAACCGTCTTGCTGAAACAGCGACCAAGACCGCCACACACTTTCTCAATATTTGCATTCGAGCATTGGATTATTGTCCGCCTGTGGATATTCTTTTTGGAGATTTTTTGCGTGCAATGATCACCTCTGACCATGATCTTTTTCCAGATGATAGATATGGCTACAGGGCAGCACTAATCGATGCTTTCCGATCGCGAGGAATTGTTCCAGAGAATGTAAGTTCATATTCTGAAGAATCGGTGCTTTGGTGTCCCCCAGAAGTTACTGATACTGGTTCTGATGATGAGGATCATCATTATCCTCTTCGCTGCGAAGGGCTACAGTTTGATG
>JBKPEN010000262.1:0-5520 GCA_046728425.1 Thermoproteota archaeon | reverse complement strand
TACTGGCTTGCCAGTTTCATCAACTACTATTGCATCAACCCCCGGCACAGGAAAGGTGGCAGAACCAGGCTTCATTGGGATCGTTTCGATTCCGGTACACATGCTAAGCATAATCCCACCTGTCTCTGTTTGCCACCAAGTGTCAACTATTGAGCAATTCTCATTGCCAATCTTCTCAAAGTACCACATCCATGCTTTTGGGTTTATGGGCTCACCCACCGTGCCAAGTAGCCGAAGTGACGACAGATCAAACGAGTTTGACACTATGCCCTCACCGTCGTATTTCATGTACATGCGGAGTGCAGTTGGTGTAGTGTATAATACAGTCACACCCTGCTTTTCTACAATTGCCCAATACCTATTGGGCTTGGGAAAGTCAGGTGCTCCTTCATACATTATTTCTGTTATACCGTGCATCAGAGGAGCATAGACAATATAGCTATGACCCGTGACCCATCCTATATCTGCAGTACAGAAAAAGATATCTTGTTTTGTAAAGTCAAAGACCCACTTGGCAGTCGCATAGAGATGCGTAAGGTAGCCACCAGTGCCATGCATTACACCCTTGGGCTTGCCAGTCGTTCCCGAAGTATAAAGAATGTAAAGGGGGTGAGTGCTTTCAACTGGCTCAGGCGGACAGTATATCTTGGCACCTTCCATCAACTCATGCCACCAGAGATCCTTTGGTCCGATGTCAATCTTATTGCCGGCGTATTTGAGCACCACTACATGCTCCACTGAGGGCAGGGATAGAAGTGACTCATCCACTACTTTTTTTAGCTCTACAAGCCGGCCTTTTCTTATGCCACCGTCTGCGGTTATGATGACTTTAGAGTTCGCATCATTTGTTCTGTCAATAAGAGCCTGTGCAGAAAAGCCAGAAAATACTACTGAATGAATAGCACCAATCCTTGCACAAGCAAGCATTGCAATAGGCAGCTCTGGCACCATGGGCATGTATATTGTGACGCGGTCGCCTTTGCTGATCCCAAGGCCCTTTAGGACGTTGGCAAACTTGTTTACCTGACGGTACAGCTGAAAATAGGAAAGTGTCCTTGTCTCTCCACTCTCGCTTTCCCAGATTATTGCGGCCTTATTTTTCGTGTCAGTGTTAATGTGCCTGTCAAGACAGTTTACAGATGCATTGAGATTACCTCCTACAAACCATCTTGCAAAGGGAGGGTTCCACTCAAGTACGTGATCCCATTCTTTGAACCATATCAAATTTCTGGCCTGATCTGCCCAGAACCTGTCGGGCTCTGCTAGTGCTTCTTTTGAGATTTTCTCAAGGTGCTTACCTGTTCTGACACTTACCTTCATCGTGTCACCACCCAAACTACTTCTTTCATCTGGTTCTGAAGTCCTCGACAAACATTTTGAGAAACTAAAACTTGTCTTTAAAACTTTACCTGAGGATAAATGTAGAAGGCATTTAGAATTTTCTTATTAAAGAGTCAATCGATATATTAAAAATCAAGAAAAATCACTTCTATAATAGTTTGAAGTATAGAAGCAGAACAGAAATAGTAGCAATGATCCTAGAGGCAGCGAATGGCGGAGCAACTAAGACAAAAATCATGTATAAAGCTTTCCTGAGCTACGCACAACTAAGAGAATACCTCGCTGTCTTGATTGAAAACGGGCTACTCGAATATATGGAAGGAACACAGACATACAAGACAACTGCAAAAGGGCTTAACTTCTTGAAGATGCACAGTGAGATTGGGGAGCTTTTACAGACAAGCGTCAGAGAACGCTAAAGAAGCTGCCCCTCTAAATTTTTTAGAGTGAAAAACTGACCGGACGCAGAGACTGTGCGCCCGGCGCTACAATTATACAATTACTTTGTTATTACTTGGTTGAGCCAGTTAGTCTCAGAGTGCTCCACATCGTTAGAAGACACAGGGGCATCATTCTCCTTTTCTTCTTTTTCATCAGAACTTGTTGCGGTCACTTGTACAACAGAAACTACTTCTGCGGGCTGGCTTGGTGTCTGTTCAGTTGGCCTTTCCTCCTCCTCTTCTTCTTCCTTGATTGGTGGAACCGCAACTGTTGAAGAAGAGCTACCACTATCAGTTGTAATGATATTTTCTAGAGTCTGAGTTGTCAACTTTTCTTTTACATTGTTTATCTCGGCCCTTTCGTTGTTTATGTGCTCTATTAGCTCATCTGTCTGAACCTTGACCTGCTGATATGTTTCTTCCTTCATTTCGTTACTTCTGAACTGGAGTTTTGCATCAAAAAGGACTTCCTTGATATTCTTGACTCCTAAGTCAAGTTCTGCAAGCCTTGCATTCAGCTTGTCATCTACCTGCTTTCCAGTTTCATCAAGTTCATGCAGCTTCTTCTCATATTTTATGTATACTAGCTCTGCATCCTCCTTCATAGAATCATTCTCCGAGAGAATATCCTGAAGTGCCTTTATTCTTTTAAGCGTGAGGGACTTTTGCCTCAGCAGCCTCTGTGCGTCAAGCCTCCATCTAGGTATAAAGAACACATATTCTCCTTGGATAACTAGCTGCTCGTAAGGCAGTTGCTTCAGACCTCCAGAACCACAATCTACTCCGACAGCTTCTATCTCGCCATCGTTTTTCGTGATTATGCCAACTGCTCTCCCGATGTAAGTGCCATATATGTCCTTAACTTGCTTGCCTACAAATCCGAGCTTCTCTTCGCTCATGCGAATAGTTGAGCAAAGATTGTATAATGATAACGGTGTTAAAACAGTTCGATAAAATTGTGGAATTAATCATGCCCTCTGGTCTGAAAGATTTTCTTTACGGGATTTGGATGTTTAGTAAAAAATATTTTGGTACTGACCTCTTATTGTTCATGTGTATTCATCTCTATGTTTGATGGGAATGTCTTTTTAGATAGTTTTACCGAAGAGGAAAAATCGATTCTGAAGAACCACTTCTCTAACGTCGACGGGCAGGTTTTTGCCATAATCACCCCTAGACAAGTAGATAGGGGTGCCTTAATGTCTCGCTATTCCCGTACGGACAAGACAATGCGCAGGGTGTTTCTAGATGAATTTGCCAGGAATCCAAACAGAGGTGAGGAATTTTATAGACGTGTTCTTCTTGAATATGGGGATGACTCAGTAGCTGAGCTAGGCGAGGCTCAGGTTGCTATCGAGGGGATATCAAACATTGCTGCAAAAAAGATTGAGGATCGTAGAGTTGGGCTCTCCTATCTAGAAAAATCATCCCGTTATGTAGCTTTTAACCAAAAGGTCGGCGGCTACTATCGATATGCCCGAGAAGACAGCATTATGTTGTCCTCTCATGCAGACAGATACATCGAGGCTTGCGATCACTCATTTAACACTTATAGTAAGAGCATCCAGCAACTAGAAGCCTTTCTGAAGGAAAGAGAGCCAATAGAGCGCTTTAGTTTCTTTGATTCGATGTCACAAAAGGAGGTGTCCTTTGGAAACTTGACAAGCGGCAAAGACATTGAAGCCGCCAGGCGAATCTACGGTATGACGATAAAGGCAAAAGCGCTGGACATACTCCGTGGCCTTTTGCCTGCATCTACTATGACCAACATCGGTGTTACAGGCAATGGCAGAGCGTTTGAATATTTGCTGACGCTAATGTACGGATCAAAGCTAAAAGAGATCAAATCTATTGCATCCCAGTTATTTAACGAGCTAAACGCAATCATCCCTTCCTTTGTCCGGCGTGCAAACGACAAGTATGGGCAGGCACTGCAAGAATACACAGCAAAAACTGGAAATGCAATTGGTGAGTTTGCTAGGTTCCACTTATCAGAAATTCCACCTGAGGAAGGGCCTGAACTTGTCAAGCTGATTGACTACAAAGACAACTTTGAAGCAGAAGTAAACGTGATATCTGCAATTCTGTATGAGCAGGCCCAGGGCCAGTCCCTTAGTAGGATTATGAATTATGTCAAATCAATGCCGATTGAAGAGCGGAACAAGGTGATTCGCGCATACACAGAATTTCGTACCAGTCGCCGTCACAGGCCCGGCAGGGCGTTTGAAATGGTTGATTATACCTTCGAATTGTTCACCAACTTTGGCATATTTAGAGACCTGCATAGGCACAGAATTCTTACCATTGAGCGACAGTTGCTCTCTACGAGGCATGGTTATGACCTTCCTCAAGAGCTGATCGATTCAGGACTAGACAAGGATTTCAGAGATTGCATGTATCTCTCAAAGCATGTTTACGAAGAAATAGCTAAGACTATGCCAGAGGAAGCTCAGTACGTCGTCAACTTTGCCTATCGTTACCCCTATTTTATTAAGATGAATCTGCGAGAAGCATGCCATATGATAGAGTTACGTACGGCCCCACAAGGTCATCCTGACTACCGGCTCGCATGCCAAAGGATATACAGTGAAATCAAGCGTGTACATCCTCAGCTTGCACAGGGAATCAAGTTCGTCGATATGAATAGGTATAATCTGGAAAGATTTGATGCAGAAAAAAAAAGCGAGAAAAAGAAGCAGCAAGTTAATGAGACAATATCTGGCTTTTAGTGTCATTGCATGGTAATCAACACCGATATTGACCAAACTTTATATATTACCATTGATTACCATTAGATGGTAATAAAAATGGTCGAAAAAACTATCCCGACAAAAGACGAAAGAACAGTAGTAGATGTATATGACGTAACGAGAGACAACCTCATCAGAACAGTGGATGAATTTGCAAAGGCTCAGCCACAATATTCACAGTCAATTTCTAACCTCCAGCTGGACTACATCCAGACAACCAAGAACATGATCCAGACTTCATTCTCTGCTCAGAAGCAGTTAGCGAGCACCTTGAACGTCCCGCCAGTGCCATACGGAGAAGTGTTCATAAGACAATCAAATGAAGTGACAAATAACGCAATCAGGTCTGTGGGCATAAACAACCAACTGACGATCAACGCGCTGGATGCAGCAAGGGAAAACCTAAAGATCTACAACAGAACAGTCGATACACTAACTGACTTTAACACCAATATCGCAAAGGCATGGACAACGTTCTTTGCGCAACAGCAACAACAGTTCACGAGACAGTAAAGAAAGAAACTAACTTTCTTCTTCTTTCTTTTTTTGGTATAGTTAATAAATAAGTTAAAATCAATATTATCTTATGTCTACCACGGTAACCGAGTACGTATGCCAAGACTGTGGAACCCTTTTACGTCATACTAATCCGACGACCCTTGAAAGCATGAGGGATGTTCACAATCAATTATGTATTGTTAAAAGGCAAAAGACAATGGCTGCGCAGGTAGCTGCGCCCAAGCCGCCAGCTGCTACTGCTGCCTCAGCTACTGTGGCCAAAACACCACCGGCCGCAGCTGCAGCAGCTACCTCTCCAGCAGCTGCAGCAGCCTCTGCACCACCGGCCGCAGCTACAACCGCAGGAGGTGCTGCTGCTACTGGTGGTGGTGGCGGCGCCGGCCCAACCACTATATCGCTTACTGGTACAGGAACAAGCTACGACAAAGTAGAAGGCCCAATTGATGCTAACTTCAAAGAGAAAAGACAGG
>JBKPEN010000148.1:0-3356 GCA_046728425.1 Thermoproteota archaeon | reverse complement strand
AAGAAAATAGCAGTAGTACAAATGTGCTCATCTGAAGACAAGCAGGAAAACCTGAAAAAATCTATTGATTTTGTACATGAAGCGGCTGGCAAGAATGCACACCTTGTGTGTTTTCCAGAATTCCAGATGGCTTTTTCACCCAGTAGCCAATCTCCAAACCAGCTGGCTAGAATTGCCGAAACTGTCAAGGGCAACTTTGTTTTAACAATTGCAGCAGCTGCAAAGAAAAACAGAATCGGAGTTGTTGTCACTATTTATGAGAAAAGCAGTAAGCCACCGCATGTTTATGATACTGCTGTAATAATAAATGAGAGAGGTGCAATAATGTCGGTATACCGCAAGCTGCACCTTTACAACGCTCTTGGGTTCAAAGAATCTACAAAGCTGATGCCCGGTAAGTCAATTGTCAAGCCTGACAAGACACCTGCTGGCATTGCAGGACTTTTGATCTGCTATGATTTGCGCTTTCCCGAGTTATCAAGAATATTGACAATTAAAGGTGCAGATGTACTTATCGCACCATCTGCTTGGGTTGCAGGGGAGATGAAAGAGGAGCACTGGCAGACTATGATCAAGGCGAGGGCTATTGAAAACGGCTCCTACATAGTTGCCCCTGACCAAGTAGGAAATATTTATTGCGGCAAGAGCATGGTAGTGGATCCATTTGGCATAGTGCTTCTGGATATGGGTAAGCGGGAAGGTATGAAAATAGTTGATATCGATAAGACGCGCATAAACCAAGTTCGCAGCTCATTGCCGTTGTTAAAGAACCGTAGGACAGATATTTACACTCTGTCTCCTAAATACAAAAGAGGCAAGTGATTTCTATTAAATAAAAAACAGCAGCATCTGATGTTCCTCCCATAAGGAAATGAAGAGCCTATAGAATTATATTTTATGTGGTCCCTTGCCTTCTTTTTTTGAAGGACAATGAATATTTATGCAAATTCTCCACTGCTTTGTGCCTCGCCCAAAAGCAATTCTTATCATCGGCCAGCTGCACTCTAGACATGCTTTGCCCGTAATTCTAATTGAGCCCTTTTGTGGCAGCGGTGCAGTTGCCTTGCAGCCGCTAACATAATTCGAACATCCAACAAAGCGCTTTTGCGTGGTGCGCGACCGGACTATGCAAAGTTGTCCCTTCTTACACAGTGGGCACTGACCAAGCACTACCGCCTGTGCAATGTCAGCTGATACAGCGCCATTTATCTGAGCCCCAATATCAGTCTCTCTTTCTGTGAATGAGGCCAGCGACTCTAACAGTCTATCTACTGCCTGCTCAATTACTGACATGCTGTCCACTGATCCTTGCTCCACGTTTGCAAGTTGCTCTTCCATCCACCTTGTCATATTTGTGGAAACTATGGCTGGTGCAAACTCTCTCATGGAATCAATGACTGCAAAACCCAGGTCTGTTACCTCCAATCCACCCTTGCTTGCTGCCAAGTAATTCCGTTTGAATAAGGTCGATATTATGTCAGCTCTTGTCGCCTTAGTTCCTATTTTATCCTCCTCCATCTTGGCAAGCATGCTTGCTTGATTATAGCGGTAAGGTGGCTGAGTGAATTTCTCTTCCATTTCTATGCCTTGATTTCTTAGCAGGTCACCCTTGTGAAGTTTCGGAAGCTTGCGCTGATTAAACCTGACATATGGCTTATAGAACACTCTCCAGCCTTCATAGGTTAGCGTCATACCTTCTGCCTTGAAGATGTATCCGCCTACGTCGATTGTGACATTTATGTGTCGGCTGACTGCCGGATCGCCAAATGCCGCAAGGAATCTCCTCACTATAAGATCATACACCTTGAATTCAAGACCGCTCAGTTTCTGCTGTGGTGTAACGCCGGTTGGGTAGATAGCAGGATGCGCAGGGTCTGTCATTCGACCTTCATGTGGCACAAGCTTCCCCTTTGAGAGAAGCAACGATACCAATTGACTATATTTGCCGATCTTTGAAAGGCCCGAAATTATTTTATCATATCCTATGGAAATTGGAAGCTTCTGACTTGAGGTACGGGGGTATGAAATCAATGCCTGTAAATACAATTTTTCCGCTATCGCGAGCGTATAGCCTGGGCTAAGCTTGAACACACTATATGCTTCTCGCTGTAGGTCGCCGATATTGAATGGCACTGGCGAGAGCAGCATAGACTCATTGTCTCTAACGTTGTTTACAGTTCCGTTTCTGCCTACGCAGGCATCTTTGATTGCCTTAGCTTCCGCACGCTTCTCAACTTTTGGTTTTTCATACTGTGCAGAAAATATCTGACCGTCTTTGTCAAACTGTGCAGTTATTATCCAATAGGGATCTGGTACATGCGACCTGATCTCGATCTCTTTGTTGACTGCATAGGCAAGCGTTGGTCCCTGCACTCTCCCAATTGAGAGGTTGCGATATCTGCCGATACTCTTAAATGATCTAATAAGTGCTCTTGACAGGTTCACTCCGTAAATGAAATCGAGCATGTGGCGGGACCTGCCTGCCTCTGCGAGCCCACCGTTTGGCCTGGCCAGGTTGGCAAATGAATCCCTTATCTCTTCGTCAGTTAGTGTCGAAAATTTAGCTCTTAATGCTTCTGTATATTTATCGCCACATGCATACTGTAAGATACTGTGGCCTATCACTTCTCCTTCTTGGTCATAGTCACAGGCATGCACGAATGATGAAGCATCTTTGGCTAGCTCGGAAATGGCTTTGATGGTTCTGATCACTTGTGGGTTCTTGGCAATAGGCGCCCACTCCAAGTCCAGTGCAGGGTATACGCTTCTGTTCTTGCTTGAATCGACCAGGCCATACAGGTGTCCAAGCGCTGTACATATTTTATAATGGCGCCCACTATTTTTCACCTCCAAGATAGGGATGCCACTGGGCCTTGACTCCTTAGGCTCGCCAAGGGCCTGAGCTATTCTCCTTGCAGCAGCAGGCTTCTCACAGACGACAAGGGTGTACAAGAACGAGGTGAGATCTTGCCAGGCCTGCGCATATTAATCTGATCCCTCTTCTTTTGCATTTAATAGTGCTTGTTTATTCCAGTCTGTTCTAGGTTTCTACGTTTTATCTTTCTTGAAAAGATATGGCTATGATTCCGTAACCCAAAGGAAAAAATATACAATAATCCCTGAATGTGCTGTGCGTGCGTGTGGGACTCAGCATTGCAAGCCCTGCAATCTCTGCCTGACTTGCTATAGAGATCTAGTACTCCTTACTAAACATGTACTATGATTCTTACGTATCAAGGGTGTTTAAGCTATTTATATAGAAAAAAGCAATTTTTATGAGATGATACCCAACAAAGTTTGCCTTCTCGGTGCAGGCAGCACGAAATATGGAAAATTAAACGAAAGCATTATAGAGA
>JBKPEN010000178.1:0-6360 GCA_046728425.1 Thermoproteota archaeon | reverse complement strand
TTGATTTAGGAGAAAGCGTTTGTGATAACGGTTTTGCTGTATCTATTGTTGACAATTCTATCTTTCTTGACAAGGAAAAATAGATCCCTACTAGCGTAACACCAAAGAGACTATAAAGTAGAAAAAGCGGCTTTATTGCATCCGCCTGAGTTATTTGGTATTGTTGCTGCAAGATCGGCGGTAAGCCTGAAAGCAGTATTCCAGCTGCCATAGCAAATGTTCCTGCCATATTGTAGAGCGCAAAAATCGTGTTTCTTTTCTTGTAGTCACTTAGGGTCTGCGGCATAAGGGCTTGTTCTATCGATAGAAACGCTCCAGTTTCACTGCCAGTTACATTAATCGTGCCTACAAGAGCAGCGATAATCAAAACTACATAGTTGTCTGTAGCTACAAAAATTGCACCGGAGAGAGACATAAGCGCAGCATACACTATTAACATCTTGCGCCTGCCAATTCTATCCGCATAGAAACTTGCTAACAGGGTGAAAAGGACACTATTAATTAGCGTCGCAGTCAAAATGAGCCCTATAACAACATCATTAAGTCCGATTAACTTAAGATAAATGGCAAGCACTATAGACAGAAAGCCATAAGCAAATGCTCTTACGATCCTAGCAGCGATTATAAGCCTGCCATCATTTGTTAGCCAATTGAGGACCAAACCTGTTCAGTTCTTCATTCAATGTCGGCTTGATGTACCTTTCTTGTCCGATTTGCAATAGGAGAGTAGAGCATCGTAAACATAGCATTGTTTTGTCATATTATCATAATCGTCCTTGGAAATAAAGCTAAAGCCTGTTGCTATAGCAACCAAGCCTTCTGATTGTGGGGTTAACGCTCTGTTTGGCGTATCTGCACCACGGACTATCTTTGCTAGCTCCAATAATTTTGGTTCCTTCTCGTCTAGGTGGTATTTTTTTATTATGGCATCAAATGAACACTCGTCACCATGGTGCCCGAGCTCTGCATTCGGAACATCAAATGGTATGGCATTTTGTTCCTTGGCTAATTGTATCACTTTGTGAGCTGGAACGAAAAGAAACTCTGCATCTTTGTCAACAAAATTCTTTATCAGCCAAGGACAAGCTATCCCATCTACTTTAGCATGCTCCCTTGTTATCCACTTCATACAAAATAATAGGATGCTTTCGTATTTGAACAATGACTGGCGAAAGAATGTCTAAGGCAGCATTATTGCAGGATAGGAAAAAGAAGCCTAGTAGATATGAGACAATATTAAACTCAATAACCTATCTTGTTAGAACCTTGTTTTATTATCACATATTCTCCTCGCTTCACCTAAGAAGCTTTTTATCTAAATCAGAGACCCATCGGGGTATGGAAGTACCATGCGCTGACTGTGGCTGTCTGCCTTCTGAATGTAAGTCTGGTCCTTCACCAAGAGAATGTCTCAATTACAGGTGGAAGGAATATTGTTGTTGTTGCTGGCGGGTCTTGTCCGACAACTATCTGAAAAGAGCTCAATTCATGCCGTAATTCCCTAGTAATAAGAAATGGACTGGGTGGGAGTTGAACCCACGACCTCAGTGCATTCTCTGTTCTAGTCCTGTCAGCTGTTGATGAAAATTATGCCAATATTTCTACTCATTCTTCTCAATGTTGTTCCTCATTACTCCATATCTCTAGAATCGCCATTGGTTCGAACTCCAGAAGAAATTACCTTCCTAAGCAACTAGGTATACCATATATAGAGAAATAACTACAACAAATTAGCAGTATTCTAGGCAGGACGGGGAATCACTGTCGTTTCTTCAGTTTCAAATCTTTCTGATACAGCAGCATTTATTTTTGTTAATATCTCGTGAGCTTCTCCCAAGGTTAAATTTTGGTCTAGGACTACATGGAGTTGTGCAGAAAATGCATGACCCAGAGGTCTTATTAGCACATCATCTACATTTACGTCGAATCTCTGCTCGACAAATCGTGCAATTTGGTCTTCCATCTCTGGGTTTTTGACCGCATCTACTAAGACCAAGGTTGATTCTTTAAACGCTTGGTATGCCATATAGAAAATGTATCCTGCTATTATCATACTACCTACAACGTCCATGTATGGTATCCCGAAGTACCCAGCTAAAATGCTGCCAAAACCGACAAAAGAAGCACTACCATCTTTGATAGAGTTCTTAGCATCTAAATTGAGTGAAATAAGGTTGTATTTCTTTGCAACCCTTCTCACTCTAAAAGCTCTGTGCAGAGAGACGCTGCCTGCAGCAACTAGCGTAATCATTGTGATTTCTGGATTTATTATGTGCACGGGATGTACTATCCTTTCGTAAGCATGATAGACTATGAAAGAGCCAAGCACTACTATTACCACTGCTGCCACAAATGCGGCAAAGCTTTCAATTTTGGCATAGCCGAAGTGAAAAAGCCGACTCTTAGGCTTGTGCAGCATTGTTATACCAAACCATACTATGAATGAAACAAGGGCATCAGCCATTGAATCCAAGCCATCTGCAAACAGGGTCAGGCTGCCTGTTGTAGTAGAGATGACAACTTCAGCTATTCCTATGCCTATTAATGTCCATATCGACACCCATGCCGCACGCTTTCCTTCCTCGAAAGCCTTCGACTTATTCTTATTACCCAAGAAATATACGGTTATTGTTAAGATACCAGCTGCAGGTTAATTACCATTACGTTAACACATCAACCTGATATAGCTTCTTTTTTTCATCCTCTCTCATTATTTAATGTACGAAAGTAACCGCTACCTCATACGGGAATAGGAAGTGCATCTTTTGGCGCATTTATTATGTAATTTGTTCGCACTCTATGTCAATTCCACTTCTCCATTTCTATCCTAACTCTAAAGGAGGGTATTGTCATATCCATTTGGTGAGGCTTAACAAGATACCCATGCTAACACCTCATAGCTATTGCTGCTGGCGCCCTCTCCAGGCTATACGATACAGACCACAGCAAGCTCACTGAACTTACAATTGTCTTTTTCAAACGTCCATACCCTGTGGCTTGAGAATGTCGATTAGGAGCAAATAGACGTTCTGTCAGGTACAAAAGCTCTGGCGAGAGGAGAAACAACTGCAACGGTATTATGAAGAATGGAGATAAAAATTTCATCGATCTTAGGTTTTGGCCTTTGTATAATAAGACAAATACGTACAGCGGCTCATGTAATCCAGTAAAGTATAAATCGAAAAAAGGGGTTCTACAACTGCCATAACGATGATGACAGATCGGTTTGCTTTTTTAGGATATAATAATTGTAAATGCAGAGCGACAATTACTGTCACTACGTTGGGTGTTCTATTATTATTATTGTTGCCAGCTAGCCTTGGATACGGGGGAACAATCGTACAAGAAGCCTTTGCACAGTTTGCTCTCCCTCAGCTTGAAGAGCCAACTCCGCCGGAGGAAGATACTACCCCCCCTCCCACCACTCCCACTACTCCAACAACAACTCCTCCTGCTACTACTAACTACACTAATAACATACGAGACCCATCGATATTTCTGCTACGTGGACTCATAGGCAGTTACCTACCTACACAGGGCGCCATAGCTGGTGGCGGCGGTGCTATTACTCCAGCTACTGCTGATGACAGCGGTCATGTTGTGACTGGGCGATTTAGAGTGTTTGCAAACGAAAGCCTTGTTCGACGGTTTGTAGCTGAAATGAGTGTGGCAGCAGTTGATGGATCCTCATTTCACAATATTACCATTACAGAAAGTGCCCCCCATCGTTTTCAAGTGACAGAGGGTAGTAATGGAACTGCTACATCAGTCCCAGTAGTTAGCTCAAATATACTAGGCACCATCGAGGTAGATGGTGGCACTACACCAGTCATAGATAATGTTCCAATGACACTGACAGTCAGGGGTCAAAGTCTTGCCGTACAGGGAATTGATATTGATGAAGCGAGGATAGCAGCAGATACAGGACAACGTGACGCCATAAGTATAATTGATGGACAAACAATCTATGGAATTGTATCATAGATATAGATACACATCTACTAGGAGTTCTCCTCTACCTACCAGAACATTAAGGAGAAATACTTAACCGACATCCTATCAGGGATTCTTTGATGAAATCTCTTAATACCGAGATTAGCCTTGCAAACATAACTTTCTTACTGCTGATTGGTACATCACTTCTGGGCTTTAGCTTCGTGATGTCTACAGCAGTAGCTTCATCGTCAATAGATGATACCACTACTACAACTACAGCACAAGATAATGGAGGTACTGCTACTGCCACAATGTCAGACAATACGTCTTTGAATGCCACTACTACTACTCCTACAACTCCTACCACTACCAGTACTGTAGAGCTGGCAGAAGAACCGTTTGCAGTGGGACACTACATAACAGTGTCTGAAAATATGATAACTGAAACAGAGGCACAATTTTCAGTAGAAGGTAACACAACAATAACGCTACCAAACTCTACAGAAACGATAACGACAAGGGATACAGGTGAAGGGATATTTAGCTTACTCCCAGGAGGTAGCGGCGGCTCTCCAAGTGGACAAATTCACATGAATACTGAAGATGGAAGCGAAAGTGCAACAGGGTACTTTACTGAATTCATTAAATTTGATTCATCCACGGGCATCGGTGTTGCATACTTTAGTACAAACTCAACTGGCGTGCTGGCGCCTCTTAACAACATGATAGCAGTCTTTCTGGACGAGGTACAGCCAAATGGGGACAGCATTGTAAGGTTCTATGAATGGAAAAGTCACGGTGGAGCGCCTATAGATAATGGCAATGTCCCCACTATTGGTGGAGGAAACTAACTACTACTACAACTACAGAAATACCTACTGTTCTTATGCCGTAAAATACTAACTGAATGGAGGTGCATTACCAAAGGAGCCAGACGCCTCTATATCGCTGCCAATGCGAGCGGCGCTCTCACTCAGAGAAGGAATTGAATTAAGATCTAAAATTTCTATGAATCCTTGTTGGCAAAAATAAGATGAGTGCGGAGAGGAAATGATAACTTTCCACTATGTTCATCTACAAAGTGAGATAGTTCACTGCTCGCACTCTTCAGCAGTTTGTTCCGTAAGATATCATCGACCTTCTTCCTATCGGAAAAGTAACTAGCTAACATTGATCCACTTGTATATCCAACAACAAATTCCTCAATGGAAGAAAATGATATTGCTTTAGTTACTTCTTTAGACAAGATTTTACTAAATCCTGCAGCTTTGACAAGAGAAACTAACTCTGTACTGTCTGAAAGTGAGTGAGGTAGCTGCATTATTGTTGCTGCTTCATGGCTGATTGTCTCTTGCAATAACCGCTCAAGTATAGAAAAGCCCGGACTATCTTTAATAGATGTCCATACACTTAAAACCAATCTGCCATAGCCATAATTCTTGTCTCCTATTGTGTTACTAGCTCCTACAAGAACTCGGTTCAGTTGTGTTAATGCTATAAGCCTGTCAGGGAAAAATTGTAATCCTTGTTGACATATCGCTAAATCAAAAGATTCTTCTGGAAATGGCAATGATAAGGCAGATCCTTCCTTCCATTCTATATCCTTTCCAACAGAACAATGTCGTGCCACATTCAACATTACAGGATTGATATCTACTCCTACTACTTTTCCCACAGTTCTATCCACATAATCTGTAGCAAGGCGGGATACTATGCCAGTTCCACAAGCTACATCAAGTATTCTATCAGAGCGTCGGATATTGCATAATTGGATTAGGTCTCTGGCGAAAGGCTTAAACATCGCTGGAACTAGCTGTCGCTCATAAATTTCCGCAGCTTTATTATTACTTCTTGCTCCTTCACTGTCAACGCCATATCTCGTCCATATAGTATTCACATCATGGTCGATATTGTTGATTGTTCTTCTTCTTCTTTTTCCATCGTTATTCATATCATTCTCTGAAAGCAAATTTATCAGATAAAAATTTCTTCTTGAAATTAATTCTAATATTGATAAAAGTTAGCTCTTTGAGAAGCCTTGTAGTAGGAAAAAAGGTGGACCGGGTGATGGGGTTTGAACCCACAACCGCAGCAGATCAGCAGAGCCTTCTTAGGCGGACTCTATTTCCTATTACTATCTAAAGGCAGCTATGGAGTAGTTATTATGTCCAAAAAGGGTTTTTGTTTGTTATGGTTGTTGTTTTCCACTTTCAAATTAACGTATCCAACTTCTACTGCTGATGTAAGGTGAACTTAACTCAACTTTCGGGACTTGTTTTTCTTCTTCAAGGAAATCCACTAAACGCGTGTAGTATAGCAGAAATTCCCTCCCCTTTTCTGTTGTTCTATATACCACTCCATCAGGAGACACATCCTGTGCGATCAGCCTCTTTCCAATCAGCTCTCCGAGGTAGAGGTGTACCT
>JBKPEN010000166.1:0-6769 GCA_046728425.1 Thermoproteota archaeon | reverse complement strand
CATGAGCTTGGGTTGAAAGGTGTTACTGTCTTTAGAGATGGTTCTCGTCACGAGCAGGTACTTCACATCACTGGCCAGAACACTGGTGAAAGGGCGTTTGCTGTTACGCCCAGCAGGTACGTAGTCGATTATGTCCTCAACAATATTAAAGAACCCTATGTTCTAGAGCAGATGCAAAAGATATTCAAAGAATCCCGCGTAGAGGATGAAAAGCCTGCAGCGATGACAGTTCTTCCGCCTCAAGAAGCCTTATCTGCAGCAAAGAAGTCTGCTTCAATATCTGCCATATTGCAGCATACGGACATACAAGAGGATCGGTGCCCCACATGTAATGCCCGGCTGATAATTACTGAAGGATGTAATGTGTGCATCGAATGCGGCTTTAGTGGATGTGGATCTGGCTAGCGTCTATCTATCTACTACTGCCACCCTTCTTACATACTGACAAATTATAGTCCTAGACAGTATGAAAGTTCTGACTGGGAGAGGAGGTTGAAAGCAAGTAGGGCAAATAGTGATAGTATCTAACGAAACGGTGTCGGTGACAGAAAGTGTCACAGGAATGCTATCCAGGAAGCTGTGCCTGATCTGTAAATGTGAACTGAAGCTTTGCACCGATTTCGTTAGCTGCGATGGTTGTAATATGACAGAACCTCTCTAAGAAGAGAGTTTAAATTCTGCTTTGTTGCATATTGCTAGTGAAATGTCAAGCGTCAGAATCAATGAGAGTCCTAACCACTTTATAGTGCTGGACGCCATTGGACGGGGGCTAAAGTCTGTTGACAAAATTGCCAAGGTTACCCGGCTGGACAAGGCCCAAGTTGAGCTAATTATAAACGATCTGATTGAACAAAGGCTTGTTATTCGCACTGAAAAGAAAGGATTCCTTGGAAGAATTAAGGTAGAGCTGACCATCAGCCACACTGGGCTTCAATTGCTCAATGCCAAAAAGCAGGAACTAGAGAAGCAAGTGCAGCAGATCCAACAATGGCAAAGCAATGGCCAGACACAGCAGCTTCAAGGCTACATGGACAATAACCGTATGTGGATCCCGATGATGTTGTTCTCTGGTATCATGAATGCCATGTTCTTTATGTCCATGATGTCCATGTTGGGTATGGCAATGAGTCCTGCCGAGAGTGGTCTTGTAGGCGGCGAAGGAGCTGGAACAGCCGCAGATTCAGGCGAATCTGCAGGAGCAGATGACGGCGGTACAGGAGCAGATAGCGGTGGCAGCGCTGATGTCGGTGGCGACTTTGGCGGTGGCGATTTTAGCTTCTAGCCTCTTCCAATTTTTCGACTACCTGCTTCCTTCTTGAATAATACCTAGCTGCAAGAATAGTCAGAAATACTGTAGTTGAGACAAGCACTATTGTTCCTGCAGGCGCCAGATTTGCAGCATACGAAATTGAGATACCTGTTACTACTGAAAATATTGATATTGATACTGATATGAGAGCCGTTTTTCTGAACCCCTTGTTAAACAAGAGCGCAGTGACATTTGGGATCACCAAAAGTGATGAGACAAGTAGGATCCCCACAAGCCTCATCGATACAATGACTGCCACACTTGCAAGAATTATGAAAAGATAGTTTAGCTTTGAAATTGGCAGGCCGCTAACCCGCGCCTGTTCTTCATCAAATGTGATGTACATCAGTTGCCGATAGAGAAGTATGATTATAGACAGAATTATGCCAGTCATTGCCAGTATTGCAAGAGTGTCCTCTACGCTGACAAGCATGATACTTCCAAACAAAAAGCTGAACAGGTCAAGCGTGAAGCCTCCTGATAGGCTTATAAGTAGTATGCCAAGCGCAAGGCCTGACGAAAGCAATATGGCGACAGTCGCATCCGCTGGTATCTTGGCAGACTGACGTAACTTTGTGATACCTAACGCTCCTAGTATAGAAAGCATCAGACCAGTCCAAAGAGGGTAAATGTTAGTAGCAAGCCCTATTGCTATGCCTCCAAACGCCGCGTGGGAAAGCGCATCTCCAAAGAGCGAATTGCGTCTTAGTACAAGAAACAACCCGATCACCGACGAGGTTATAGCCACTGAAACGCCAGCAATAAGAGCGCGCTGCATAAACCCAAATTCCAAAACTTCAAGAATCATTTATCTTTCATCTATTGTGTGTATGGTTGTGTAGGTGCATATGGGCCTGCATGCTCGATTCTGAATATGCCTTGAGGAGATCCGGATTTTCAAAGAATTCGTATGTCTTACCGTGGAAAAACATTGAGCGATTGATGCATGCCACGCTGGTGGCAAACCTGTTAACTGCATCAAGGTCATGCGATGCCCAGATTATGGTGATATTGTTCTCCCGGTTCAGCCTTTTCAAAAGAGAATAAAACTTGCTTTGCATTTCAAGGTCGATACCTGTCACTGGCTCGTCTAGTATCAAGAGCTTGGGGTTGTTCACCATCGCCTTTGCTATCATTACGCGCTGTTGTTGGCCGCCAGATAGCTCGCCCACTCTACGATCTTTTTGTACAAGCAGACCTGCCGTTTCAAGTGCCAAAGCTATTTTCTCTTTAGATGCTTTACCCGTAGTAGTGACTCCAAGTGACACAATTTCTTCAACTGTTGCGGGAAAGTTCTGCTCGATTGTTTTCTTTTGCGGTATGTATCCTACGCTCTTGAAAACTTTGCTATTCTTCTTTTTGATGTCCTCTCCAAGAATTTTTATCGTACCTGTATAGTCATCAAGCAGCCCTAGCATACAGCTGAAAAGCGTAGTCTTGCCCGCGCCATTTGGGCCTATTATTCCAAGTATGTCACCCTCATCAATTGTAAACGAGATGTTATCCAGAACCAAGTTGCCAGAATATGCATATGAGAGCCTATCGATCTCGCCTATCTGCATTCTAGACCCTCCTTCAGATTTGCAATGTTCTGCTTCATCTTGTCAATATACCCAATGCCTGCTGCCTGTTCCTCTTTGTCAATACCTTCAATTGGGCTCAGCACTAGTACCTTGCCGCCGGGGATCTCGTTGGCAATTGTATCTGCAAGCCTGCTGTCAATCAAATCTTCTGAATAAATTACATTGATGTCCAACTTGTTTGCAAGCTCAATTATCTGCTGCATTGTCTGTGGCAATATTTCACCTTCCGGCGAAATGCCATGAATGCTGTGCTGCCTTAGGCCATATCTTTCTGAAAAGTAGATAAATGCATCGTGAAATGTTATAAAGTCTGATTTGTCACAGTCGGCAAGCTCTGACCTGATAAAGGCATCAAGCGAGTTAAGCTCTGTCATAAATTTATCAGCATTTTGATTATAATAATCTGCGTTGGCCGGGTCTGAGCTGGCCATTGCATTGCGGATCTTGTCTATCTGATGCTTTGCAAGAATTGGGTCTAGCCAGATGTGAGGATTAACTCCTCCACCAGTGGCATCTCCGTGCCCGTGCTGCTCATCATCATCTCCCACTTTCTTTCCTTCTTTATAATTAAATTCAATCCCTTCACTAGTGTTAGCAACAACTTTGGCTCCCATGCCATCTGCCCATCTTTCAAAACCTGCACCATTGATTACTAGCACATCAGCTGCGCGTACTCTTGAAACATCTTCTGCCGTGGGCTCCCAATCATGTGGTTCTATACCCACTGGGACAAGGCTTGACACTTCTCCCCTGTCGCCAATAACTCTGGAAGCAAATTCATAAAGCGGGTAAAAAGACGCAACAACTGTAATCTTTTCCTGTTCTTGTCTATCTTGTAGAGCTGACCTGCCAGTGTATACGGTGGCAATCATCGCAAGTGGGATTAATGTGGCGATGGCTGCAAGAGCTGCTCTGCTCTGATTCATTCTGCTCTCTTCACAGTGTTATTAAAGATATATACGTTTGTTATTAAAAAATATGGAAGTCCTTATAAATAACTTAATAATAATAATCCGTGTTGGCGATCGTTAGTATTTCGCTCAATTACGATATCTTGACAGAGATAGACAAATTGCAGAAAGCACTTGGCTTTTCTGGCAGATCTGAGATTGTAAGAGCCGGTATCAGAAATCTTCTGGCCGAAGAAAAGGACAGGCAAGATTTGTATGGAGAGCTCTTTGCAGTCCTTTTGGCAATACACGATGAAAAATCAGATGATCAGGTGACAGAGATGCGACACGATTATGATAAACTAATCACTACCCATATACACAACAAGATAGATCGAGACCGATGTCTTGAAATATTCCTACTAAAAGGTGAAGCTGTAGAGATAAAGGACATGACTAAAAAATTTCAATCAAACAAAAGGATGGATCATGTAAAGCTGATAGCGATGTAATGTAGCAGTGGAATATCTGGATACTCTCCATGATCACCTTTTTTACAAGCCCAATTGGGCTTGGTCATGCAACTCGTGACATTGCCATCGCAGAGGAACTTAAAACTGACATCCTATTTGTAAGTGGTGAAGGCGCATCAATTCTGCTTTCAAGAAAAGGGTTCAAGGCACTCGATGTCTACAAGCCCAAGAAATTCAATGTCGAATCTGGGCAGCTTCGGCATGCATTCAAGTGGCTCCTACTATACTACCTGTATTACAAGAAGTGCAAGACAATTGCAAAGGAAATTCTGGAAAACTGCAATGAGTTGATAATAAGTGATGAGGACTTTGCTTCGATTGCAGTAGCCGAGGAGAAGAATCAAAGGTGCGTGTTGATAACCGATATTACTGAAAGTCATTTTACAGCTGGCCTTGCGTCAGTAGTAGAGAAAAAGATGAACAAGTCCCTGCATAATATTATGCAGAGATGCGACTATATTATCATTCCTGAGATTGGAGACGACAGAGACAACATCTGCTATGTGGGCCCTGTAGTGAGGCGGGCTAGTGCCGACCGCAATATGCTGCGCAAACAATTTTGTTTTGAGAAAAATACAATACTAGTTAGCGGCGGCGGAACCGATGCCGGCAGGTACTTAGTTCGAAAGGCAATAGAGGTGCACTGCCAAATTCAAAGCAAACTAGATTCTGAACTCATAATTGTGTCTGGTCCTTCGTTAAAACTGCATGATTCGCAAGAGTATCGTAACCTTGGTTTTATCAATAACATGCATGATCTAGTCTACGCTGCTGATCTCGTAATATCGCTTGCTGGCAGATCAACAATAGATGAGTCAATGGCATACGGAACGCCTGGAATTTTTATACCAATAAAGAACCACTTTGAGCAGGAGCAGAATGCAGCACGCTTTGGATTCAAGTATGAAGACATCTTTAGACTTGAGTACCTAATTAAACAAAAGATAGGATGCAGAAGTAATGCAGTGGACATAAAGGGTGCCGCAAGAGCAGCCAAAATTATTTCTATGCTTATGTGATTTATACAACTGTTGGATAATTTTTTCGTATCGCGGAAAAATAGATACGGCTTTTCTATCAAACTTACAATCTCTTTGAACCATCAATCCAATGAAATGCGTCATTATTGCTCTGTTATATCTTTCGCTTCATAGCCATTCATTGAGTAAATCATATATTCAAAGGTAGATTGTCTGTATGTGATATCTCGTATATCTAATTCTATTGACAAACTAGAGTATCATTATTGCTTATCTGTATGATATGAGATCAAGAATAAATCTCTGATAGAGGATATTAATACTTCTAAGAAGCTGATTCATAGCACTGTGAAACGAAACACACTTGAAGAACTACTCGGTCAAGATTACAAGAAAATATCATACAAAATAGAGAAGTTCATCTCTGCCTATATTTCGAAAAGCACTGCAAAGGGGCTAGTGATAGGACTGAGTGGTGGTCTTGATTCATCTGTAGTTCTCAAACTAAGTGTAAATGCACTTGGGCGATCAAACGTCCTTGGCCTTGTTATGCCAAGCGACATCACTCCAAGAGAAGATACCGCTCATGCGATAGACCTGGCTAAGGAGCTTGGGATAAGATATCATATTATTGACATTCATCCAATAATTCAAAAATTTGAAGAGATCCTACCAGAGAACAAGGAGGCAAGAGGAAACCTGATGGCAAGGATTCGCATGAGCATTCTATATTACTATGCAGGGATTAATTGCTATCTTGTGGGAGGCACCTCAGACAAGAGTGAAGTCCAAATTGGGTATTTTAGTAAGTTTGGAGATGGCGCCGCAGATATTATGCCTATTGCTGTTTTGTATAAAACACAGGTGAGAGCTCTTGCACAATGTTTGGGTATTTCATCAGCAATAGTTCAGAAGAAGAGCAGCCCCAGGCTCTGGAAAAACCACCTTGCAGAAGAAGAGATAGGAATAGATTATGAAATAATAGACCAGATACTGCACTTACTAGTTGACAAAAAAATGTCGCCAAAAGACGTAATAAGAAAGCTAGAGGTGTCTGCAAAGCATGTCAATAAGGTCAAGGGTATGATAGAAAAAAGCTTGCACAAGCGTAGACCTGCTGCTATCGTCTCTCTATGATCTTTATTTACTCGATGATCTAATTCCATATTTGAAAAATTCCATCAGTTGCTCTCCCATTTTCTATTATGCTTGATATTAGATTATTGTGACAGCATATGTGAGTTCAAGCCAAACAAGTTGGCTTATATTGTGAAGCTCAGAAGATAGATAGTTTAGGTATAATGAGGGGAAAATAATACAAACATTTCGTCTCTTATTGGAAATTCTGCTGATCTTGTTGCCAAATGTGTCTATCTTTGCTCTCGCACCATTAAATATGCTCTGACTCTCTTACAGTATTTGTCGACGGTAATTCGTATCTGATAATTCTAGTATGACCTGTCAGTATTTTGTG
>JBKPEN010000013.1:0-3044 GCA_046728425.1 Thermoproteota archaeon | reverse complement strand
GTGAAAAGACAAAGTATGCTAGGTATCTTACACTAACATTATAATAATAAAATCCAAAGAACATTGCCACAAAAGTAGCAATTAGAACCAACATGGTTGCTGCTACGACCTTGAATATTCTGTCAAAAAGTAAGGATCTGGTTCTTAAATCCGCGCTTGTTTGATTAACATATTTCAAAATGATAAACGATCCTACTGCTACAACGATTATATTTGATCCAAAAATTATTGCTCCTAAAAAATTATCGTAAGGAAACATTTGCCTACTTCCTAGGTAATCAATTATAACTGCAACAATAATTGCTATTGCAGCAGCAATGACTGTTTTTCTCGATATAGGCGCTAAATCAGTAATTTTGCTAAATAAGGGGGCATTTTTAATCACATCACTCTTAACAATGATTATTATTAATTTATATGTTATTCCTTCTTTTTCTCAATGATTATTTTATTTTTATATTATATACTTCAGAGATATATTGAAATATTGAAAGTTCTATGCATAATTTACAATATAATGGGGAGCAGCTTGATGAGGAAGAATAGATAAGAAGAAGTGACAGCAGCAGTTTGCTTAAGTTGTATAAGGAGCATCAAGAGTGTAAATATGAGTAGTGATAATGAATATGAAATTCGTGAACTCCGTAAGGAGATAGACTACCTAGCTGAAGATGTTGAAAAGCTAAAACGCTTAGTTAAGAACATGAAAGATGTAAACAGCTTAAAATTAACAGCAGACAATGAAGAGTATTTGCGTGGGATTGACTAACTAATTACTTATTCGAGTCAATCTAGCTGTCGCTGCAACTTCTCAAGAGCTTGCAAAATATGTTCCTGGTTGCCCTCCTTGCCCTGAGACGCTAATCCAGGCAAAATACTCTTGCAAGAAAAGATAAAGCTGAGTAGTTTGAAGAAGGTGTAGATATTAGTTTCCTTTATGACATGTGCACTGACATTTTACCCTCTCCAAGTCAAATGAGCAATCATGATCGGGTCCGCATACATTGCCTACTGGCCAATCTCCAGGGCAGTCGCTGTGGCGATTACGCTTACAAAAGAATGTCAGCACCCTACTAGATTGAGCTTACAGCAGATTTAATGTTTTAGATCATAACTGGATATTAAACATCTGAGGTGCATAGATTGAGCCCTCGCGCACCCGCTTGACCCTTGCAACCGACAAATAATGCGGCCAGACTGTCACCATTACAGATCCTTCAGGGACGCCTTCAGGAACTTCAATAACTTCAATGTCATTTTCATTCACTCCATATTCACTCAGCCTCTCCTTTGTGAGCTGAATATGGCTTGCTGGCATGCCACTATTATAGACATAAACCTTGCCGCTATACTCGATTCTATCTGCCATCTCTAAGGGCAGGTTACATTTGTCTATCAAAAAAACATATCTTCTCAGTCAGAGCCTGCATCACCAAATATGAGCTTCATTTCATCAAATGTAAGTTTTTTACCATTGGTCATTTTTTTGAGCGCCATTTCTTTCAAGGCATTACGGCGCTCCTGGTACTCCTTGTCGCGCTTTGCGCGCTCTTGTATTGCTTCCTGCCGTGCTGCTCGCCTCTCTCCCATCTCCTTCTGCTTCTTATGCCGATATTCTGAGGCCTGCATGCGCGACTTTTTGAAAGCAATGGCGTTCAGTTGAGTCTCTATCATTTCCAGCTTGGCAGCAGCTTCTCTCACTGTGTGAATTACCTGCCTACGCTCCTCATAAAGGCCTTCCCTGAGGTTTATCAGGTTGTCGAGAGTTTCCTTTATGTTGCCTATTTTGGTACCGTATTCCTCTTTCAGCTTAAAAATCCTTTTGACCCGATCCTTTAGCTGGTCATACTGTGCTGAAATAGTGTGATATTGATCTTCTTTCTTATGGATCATTTTCAGCGTATGCAACTTAGTTGCAATTTCCTTGGACCTGGCAACAAGTTTGCGCTCTTCGTCCTTGGAAAGTTTCTTAGTCTGGATGTCTCTCTCTATCTGCTCAAGTGCTTTCTGAAGGTTGTGCATGTCGCTCCGCTCTTTTCTCAACTTAGCCGCTACTGGGCCAACTTTATCATCTAGACTCTTCATCTGGTTCTTGGCCTCCATTAGGCTCTCTCGTAGCTCTACAAATTTTGGATATTCAATGTCCTTTTCTTCGTTAACCTGCTTTAACTTAGAGCGAAAATCATCAAGCTGAACTCTCTCTTCATCTATCTGCCTCTTTATGCTGTCAAGCTTGTTGTTTATCTCTTCTATCCTCTTGTCACCTGTCTTTTGCTCTTCTTGAACCGCCCTCTTAAATTCCAGTAAAGTCTTACGGTTAGGATCTAAGTCATCGTCGCCAGAATTGTTATTTGTGGCTGTTGCTGTCAATATAGCACTGCCACTACTATCGCTGTCTCGTACCACGTCGCTTACGGAGTGTAATAGCATCAAAAATATATTTTTTGTCATTGTGCAGCCCCTGTGTAAACGTAATCACTATTCATTTAGCATTACTTATGCTATAGACCTGTATATTGCCCTACATCTTTATAAGAGCAGAACACGTAGTGTAAGCTAGCGATGGATGATTTTGAAAAGAATTTTCCAGGCTTTGACTGGAAAAATACCCCTGCATATAAGCATCCAGGCGGAAAGGACTGCCCATGCCCCAAGCATGAATACATTAGAGAACAGATTAACGTAGCCAAGACGATGAGCGAAAATAACAAAGAGACCTCGCCAGAATTCCGCCAGAGGGCTCAGGTGACCCTTAAGTTCTGTCCTGACCACTATGAAGTTTACTTCAAGGAAGTGATTCCATCTATGCCCCTCAAGTACCGCTTCATGACAAAGGTGGCGGTGAGGTTGGGGGCAATATCGATACAAAAGCTAACCTATATGCAGTCTGACCAGTGCTTTTACTGCAAGTTTGGCTCAGGCGGCTTTGACAAGAAAGCAGAGCTTCCGCCCATTTAAAGACTGATCAAGTTTCTGGAATCTAGCAGCATGTTCCTGAGCGTTGTCTTGCTGCTAGATGAAAAGCCAGCTGACAGAACGTTACG
>JBKPEN010000207.1:0-5630 GCA_046728425.1 Thermoproteota archaeon | reverse complement strand
AAGTGGAAATTCAGGTGCTATTGTAGCAGTAAATGTTACCGCGTCTGTCATGTCAGCTCCACTGGCGGTTTGGCCCATACTATCGCCTGGCTTGATGTCGCTTATACTCACTGTGACTGGTCCTGTGTAATTACTATCAAGTTCAATCCTTTGCGTTCCCCGCCCACCTAGCCCTGGCTGGTCAAGCTGCTCCCATAATTTTCTGCCATCGGGAGTATAAATTGCCATATCGTAGCTTTCTACCTGCATAGGTTCACCTCCAAGAATCTCCGGAACAGTCCGCGCATCTTCAATACCTGAATCAGTTAAGTTGTCCTCTTGTTGGGGGATTGTATTGCTAGTAGGCGATGGAGCACTGGCGTTATTGAATACAATCTCTACCTGCAAGGCACCCTCTACATCAGTAACGGTCTGAGGCCACTTTAGCTCCACTCTGTAGATACCATTCTTGGATATTTGCTCAAGCACTGGGACATCAGTGCTTGTGGCGTTCAGCTGTGTGGCATTGTCTTGCTGAGCAAATAATGGCGGCAGTAAACTAGCAGCTGTAACAAAGGCAAGTGCTGCAACTCCAAGCAGGTAATAGTGTTTTGCCACACATAACATCCACCAAAATAGAATATAAAGGAGGCTAAGGATTTTTCGAGAACCTAGGAGAAGAAGCCACAAGGAATTTTGCGCATATATTGCCAGACACCCACCCACTTCTGCCGCTTTTCTGTATGGTACGCTGCAGGTACTCTGTGCACGAGGGCAGTACTAACCAATGTGCTCAGTTTCTAACGCCATGGATAGCAATTTTATCTACAGTTGTTTATTTAGATTAGCGAACCTTCTTGGAACAATATGACAATATGACCACAAGCATGTTTGCCTGGTATAAGGTTTATAGAAGTGTGCTAGTCGCATTTCTCTTATAACAATGGATGTCGATGAGCGACTGGCATTCATAATGCGTGAGCCGACTGAGGAGGTAATCACACCAGATGAGCTCCGTACATTGATTGAAACAAAGGCTCATCCAAAGCACTACATAGGCTTGGAAATATCGGGCATACTACATATTGGTAGCCTTGTCATGACTGGTTTTAAGATAAACGACTTTATGAAGGCCGGCATTAACGCTACCGTCTTTCTAGCTGACTGGCATACGTATATCAATGATAAGATGGGAGGTGACTGGGACAGAATAAAGAAAGTCTCGCAATATTACACAGAGGCTTTCAAATTCTTCTGCCCCGGCGTCAATATTGTACTTGGAAGCGACCTCTACGAGAGAACTAACGATTACTGGGAGAACTTTGTGCACTTCTCAAAGCACATGACACTTGCAAGGACAATGAGATCTCTTACCATAATGGGCAGGAGCGAGGCTGAAAAGAACCTTGACTTGTCACAGTTGCTGTATCCGCCAATGCAGTCAGTTGACATAAAGGCACTTGACCTTGACATTGTGCATGCTGGCATGGATCAGCGAAAGATCCATATGCTTGTCAGAGAGATCTTTCCCAAGCTTGGCTGGAAGGTACCAGTACTCGTGCATCATCATTTACTGCCCGGCCTGTCAGAGCCTTTGCAAATCAGCCTTGATGAAGACACCGGTGAAGACAGGAGGATATCGAGCAAAATGAGCAAGAGCAAGCCAGCAAGCGGGATTCTTATCCATGATGACGAAAAGACGATCCGCAACAAAATAGGCAAAGCATTTTGTCCTGTGGAAGTGGCAGCAGGTAACCCAGTTCTGGAGCTAGTGCGCTATGTAGTATTCCATGAGTTTGACGAGTTTGTAATTGAGCGGCCCACCAAATATGGTGGCAGCATTTCATATACAGCCTACAAAGATATAGAGCATGATTTTCTTACAAAAAAGATCCATCCTATGGATTTGAAGAGCTCAACTGCAACTTATATTAACAAAATAATTGAGCCTATACGAGAGCACTTTGAAGGAAGAGAGCCTCAATTAAGTTAGACAAAAAAGAGTAAGGCGTTAATCTATTGGATCACCTAGATTATCTAGGGTGATTAGCTATAGAGTAGCTTTATTAAGTCTTAATCAAAGTGTTATTTTGCTATTCTTCTTCTTCACGTAGCATGGACGACCATTTCACGCCTTATCAAATTCTATCCTCTTCATACTCAAAGCAGGTTCTAGAATCCAGACTACGGCCTCATACAATAGAGCGGTAATATCGCCTTATACTGATGAAAAAACTGTCCACATCCAATATCTGCATACTAAAATTTCAATTAAATGCAATAACTGATCGACGGGCCAAGTATTGTTTATCTTTATCGTCATAGGTCAAATAATATACGAATATATTTATTGAGCGTATTATAACTTTAGTCTCCAATGAGTGGAGAAGTAATTGCAAACTTTGACTCGTATGTCATGGTTGCCGTAGGCCTGTTCATTGCCGGCCTATTTACGGTGATGGTTTATGAAAGATCAGGCGCAAAAACAAAACGGGAACAACAGCAACAGCAGCGCACCGGAACAGCTGCAGACACTGAGAAGTGACAACAATAACCAATACCATACTGCAGAAGATATTATTATAGACAAATTCAGAAAAGAAGGATTTTCTTCCCTAACTACAATACAGCACAAGGTACTGCCAGTCATTTCAAGGAGGATAAACTGCCTGCTGGTCGCTCCTACCGGCTCTGGCAAGACTGAAGCAGCTGTATTGCCTGTGTTTACCATGCTTGCCCACCAAGAGCATAGCGCTGGCACAATCAGGGCAATATACCTCACACCCCTGCGTGCGCTCAATAATGATGTCCTTCGCCGTATAGTGCAGTATGCGCAATCAGAAGGCCTTAGGGTCGAAATCCGGCATGGAGATACTACCGCTTTGGCAAGGAAAAAGATAGTTGAAAACCCCCCTGATGTGCTGATAACAACACCTGAATCTCTTGGAATAGTTCTGACAAGTGAAAAGATGCTGGCAGCCCTAAAGGGCCTACAGTGGGCAATAGTAGACGAGGTTCATGAGCTAGTGGCTAATGAGCGTGGCGCTCACCTTTCAATAAGCCTTGAGCGGCTGCAGGCCCTATCATCGCAGCCTATAACGAGAATAGGGCTTTCTGCCACAGTAGGAAATCTAAAACAGGCGGCCCAGTTTATCTGCGGCGCTGGTAGACGCAGCGCAGTACTTGTCGACTCTGCAAATCGAAGCTATGACATTGACGTCAGGTTTGTAAAAGGATCACTCAATAATGTCGCTCACTTTATTACGGAATATGTCAAGACTAACAACATCAAAGGCACAATCCTATTTTTTACGAATACAAGGGACGAGGCAGAATATCTCGGCACCATTCTCAAGAACCAGAGTGATATCAAAGTGGACGTCCACCATGGATCGCTTTCAAAGGAGATGCGTGAAGAGACAGAGCACACACTCCGTTCTGGTATGGCAGGTATTGTTGTCTGCACAAGTTCGCTTGAGCTAGGCCTTGACATTGGTTCAGTGGATCTTGTTATTCACTATGGATCTCCTCGACAAGTTTCAAAATTGATGCAAAGGATTGGTAGGAGCAGGCACAATCAAAGGAGCTTTGCAAAGGGTCTGATTGTGACTAACAATCCTGATGATGAGATAGAATCACTTGCAATAATTCGCCGCATGAAAAAAGGCTCAATTGAGGAGCAAAAGATACATGAAGGAGCGCTTGATGTGATGGCTCATCATCTAGTTGGACTTGCAATGCAGAGCCGCGATCCTGTTAACGTGGAGGACGCATACAACATTATAACTCAGGCCTATCCTTTTAGAAACATCAGCCTCTTTGATGTTGAAAGCTGCCTTGACATATTGGCCGGCCACAACGTCATCAAGTACGAGCGCGAAGCCCAAACCTATACCCGCAAAATAAAGGCCTACAAATACTACTTCGAGAATGCCTCAATGATACCCTATGTTCTGAAGTTTGAAGTCATTGATTCAATAAGCAAGCGCAGGATAGGCACGCTTGACCAGCAGTTCGTCGGCGACTATGGCGAAAAAGGCAATGTGTTCGTGCTTAAGGGATTGCAGTGGCGCATACTGTCTATCGATGAAGCGCGTCTAGTCGTAAACGTTGAGCCTCTACGTGGGGCTGCGATTAACATTCCCTACTGGGTCGGCGAAATGATCCCAGTTGATTTCAAGACTGCAGAAGAGGTGGGAGTCATACGTAACCAGGCGGCAACTGGCCGGATCAAGCTTTCGACACCCATAATGGACAGCACATTGAAGATGCTTAAGGTGATACCAGATTCAAAGAATATTGTGGTTGAAAGCTATACTTCGCGCAACATGCTTGTAATGCACTGTGCTTTCGGGTCAAAGGTTAACAATACCATTGCATCTCTCTTGTCCACAATTTTGTCATCACAGATTGGATACATTGTAGAGTCAAGGTCAGATGCCTACAGGATCATGCTGACTTCAAGTGCAAGAATAACTCAAGGGAGGATTGAAGCAGCTTTAAGCGATGTCTACGACCTTGAGCCTGTCATCATTGCTGCGCTTACTGGCACTCATAATATCAATTGGAAGGTTTGGATGGTCGCCAAAAGATTTGGCATGATAAGCAAAGAAGCAGTGTATGACAAAAAGGTAGCACGCATGATCTACGATAGATATTCAAAAACGTCCGTGAGCGCCGAATCTATACGAGAACTAGTACACGATAAATATGATATACAGCAAACCCAGCAGGTGCTTAACGACATAAAGCAAGGCAAGATCACAATCAACTGGCTTGAAGTGAATGAATTTTCAGATCTCGCAAAGCCTATAACAGAACATTCAACTAAGATGGCCGGGGCCATGCCTCTGAGCATCGAGAAGGGAGTTATAGAGCTTGTCAAAGAACGACTCGAAAAGACAAAGCATCGGCTTGTCTGTATACGCTGTGGTAAATGGGAGCGCGTAATGGAAACAAAGGACATACCAGAAGAAATATCATGCCCCAACTGCCGATCGCGCCTTGTCAGTTCTACGTTCTGGTCAGATGATGAAATGTCAAGGATAATTCGGAATCGCCTTACTGGTGGTAAGCTGACACCGGAGCAGAACCACAAGTTTGAACGTGCATGGAAAGTAGCCTCGCTTGTAAACAACTTTGGTAGGACAGCATTAATAGTGCTATCCGGCCACGGTGTTGGTGCTGATACTGCAGCAAGGATCCTGCGCAACTATGTCGATGACGAGCAGGTGTATCGGAGTATCTATGAAGCAGAAAAACAGTACGTCATTACGCGCGGCTTTTGGAGCGATTAGCCAAATGAATACTAGATGATGATGATAATAATAATAATGATTGCAAAATTATTCATTCTCTTGAATATAACGACCTATGCAACAAGCGACCACTAATAAATAGGCTGGTTGTTCTTTGTCCTTTCCCAAATATCTGCTACGACCTCCTGTAACGTTTGCTCTGTGGAGCCATTGTATTTAGTTTGCCACAATCTGGCAACATATTCGCCGGCAGTAGTCTTGTTCTCAGTCCGCTTTTCAAGTATGTTCAGAAAATCTGGTTTGATTCCAAGGTCGGAAATGCCTTTCCGCGCGTATGCAAGCTGGGTTCTGACTGTTTCGATGATGTTAAAATGTGTCTTAGCGTTAAAACCT
>JBKPEN010000247.1:0-8331 GCA_046728425.1 Thermoproteota archaeon | reverse complement strand
AAAGTGCATCTGTGTGAGAATCTCGATAGCGAAGCCTGCGTTTATGTTTTTGGCTATTCAAGCTAGAACACACTTTCATTAATCATAATGATATTTTTTTATCTTCCTAATTCATGCGAAAAAAAGTATTAGCGCTCGTAGCCCCATTTTTTTCATTATTTTGGGTTTTTGCCCGATCATTTTTTTGTGCGGGCCAGAATCTCCACGATCATTATTAATTTTGCACATATGTATTTTGTAGGCAGCAATGTACCAGCCAATGTTAATGTCCAAGATGTCGATGTGGTTGCTTGTGTACTTGCAGACGACCCTTGCACATCAAACTAGGATTAAGAGTGTAGAATACTTCTCTCTCTTCCCTTATTTTTCTTCTCCCTTACAAAGCTACAGATATATCTATTGTTTCAAAATCATCGCCTTCGAAGTATATTGGAGTTTCTTCAATGACTAGGTTCTTCAGGCGAGGACCCAATGCAGATTTTGAACCCTGATTACAGAGGCAGTATTGCGATGAATACTGGCACAAACACTATTGCTACAGTGTTGAGCAGCTTAATTACCGTGTTTAGTGCCGGCCCGGCTGTGTCCTTATATGGGTCGCCAATCAGGTCTCCTACGACTGCGATTGCATGAGCCTCAGTCTTCTTCTTACCTTGCATTTCGATGTATTTCTTGGCGTTGTCCCATGCGCCTCCGCTGTTTGCAAGATGGTATGCAAGGAACAGCCCACTTACCACGGCGCCCATGAGCACGCCTACCACAGCAGTTGGACCTAACAGCACTCCTATTACTATTGGAGCCGCAATTGTGACTAGCGCCGGCTTCCACAGCTCTCTAAGGCTTGCAGTAGTTGCAATGTCAACGCATTTAGCATAGTCTGGAGTTTCCGTGCGGTCCATTATGCCTGGCTTTTCCCTAAACTGTCGCCTCACTTCGTCAACCATCTTTGAAGCTGATCTACTGACTCCTGCAATAAGCTGGCTTGTTACAAAGAAGGGGATGAGGCCCCCAACTAAGAGCCCAATTACGAGTCTGACATCTGAAAGCGAGTATTCAAATGCCATTGCTGGGAATATCTTGTCAGCCTCAAGCTGAAATGCCTGTATAATGGCAAGTGCAGCAAGTCCTGCACTTGCAATTGCAAACCCTTTTGTTATGGCCTTAGTAGTATTGCCAGCAGCGTCTATCTTGTCAGTTATTGTTCGATTGTCTTCGCCCATGCTAGTCATTTCAACGATACCACCAGCATTGTCGCTAATGGGACCAAATGCGTCAATACAAAGAACTATTCCTGCAAGGCTGAGCATAGCCATTGCAGCCATGGCTGTGCCATATATTCCCATAAGCGGGTCCTGAGTCACTCCAAATGTGATGCCATATGAAACACCAAGTACAATGACTATGGCAAGCATAAATGGTCCAGTTGACCGCATGCCCATAATGATGCCTGTAAGGGTGTTTGAGGCATATCCCCACTTCGTTGAGTCTGCAATCTCCTGCACGGGCTTATACTTGGAATTTGTGAAATAGTCGGTGATTCTCTGTATCACTGGTACAAGTATCACTCCTACCACCGTTGTTGCAAACAGTGAATATGACAACACGTTGAAGCCTAGAAAGGCAGTTGTGAAGAAAAAGTTGAGACCAATGGCTATTGCGGCGCTTACTATAAATGCAATGTTGAGTGGGTTCATTGGGTCAGATATCCTTCTTGAAGTTATCGTCATGGCACCAATTATTGACGCTATTAGGCCTGAGGCCCCTATTAGCATCGGGTAGATCACCATAGGGTTCACCTCGATCCCAACAATTGGAAGAATTGTTGGTCCAAATCTATCGCCGCCTATTGCTTCTAGGCTGCCTGGGGCAACCAGTGCACCAAGTAGCATGGCTGCGAGTATCGTGACAATGTACGATTCATAGACATCGGAGCCCATACCTGCTGCATCGCCTACGTTGTCGCCAACATTATCTGCGATCGTAGCTGGGTTCCTTGGATCGTCTTCAGGGATCCCTGCCTCGACCTTTCCAACAAGGTCGGCTCCCAAGTCAGCAGCCTTTGTAAATATACCGCCACCGGCCCTGATAAACAACGCAATTAGACTTGCACCAATACCGACCCCCGCAATCATCAATGGGTCAGGAAACACAAAGTACAGCGAAGTAATTGCTATCAATGCCATGGCAGGCACAGACAGGCCGACGGTTGCACCACCTCTGAATGCAGTGGCAAATGCAGGCCCGAGACCCTTAGATGTTGCGTGAGCCGCTCTCGGAGCAGCCTTGACTGTGATCCTAAGCGAAATAAGACCTGCGATCCCAGATAGTGCAGCGCCAACTGCAAACGCAACTCCATTTGAGAAACTTGAAGCAAAACCGATGACAACTGCAAGGACAATCGCCACTGGTATTACAATCTTGAATTCCCTTCTTAGGAAGGCCATTGCACCGGTCCTCACAGCAGAGGAAATGTTGGTCATGCTTTCGGTTCCACTTTGCTGCCTACCAACCCAGGCAGCAAACCCTGCTGCGGCTCCCATTGACGCAACCGAAGCCCCGATGGGCAACATATCTTCAAAAACCATTTGCGGTCTTTTTCCGTTGGACTCGTTATATAAAGGGTTACGAGCAACCGAGCAACAACCAGAACAAGGTCACCTAAATCGCATACATCTATCGCAAAAGCGCATTTCAGGCCTAAAATTCGAATACTGTATTTCTTTTGCTTATTGAAACTGACTTTTAGGGCTCTTTCGCTGTAGGCCGATAACTAAAATAGAATTTAGACAATGGAAGACGACATCCAGCAAGCCAGCTTATGCTAACTGCTGGCTGGTTAGCGCTTACGCTATTTGTGCTTAATTGCACTTTCACGTAGGCATTTTGCTGATAAAGTCTTTACGAAACGTCAATGGGAGATATACACTTCTAGACCTGATACCTAAGATTGACCACAGCTACTAAGGATAAAGGGCGAGAACCACCGGAGTCCAGACTAAAGTAGCCCCGTTGATTAGTTCCGCAAGATGTTGAAAAGTGGAGCCGAATCTGAGCGATGGCTAGAACTCCTGCCAAATGCAAAAACTTCTAGAGAAGTGCCTAAGAGACTGCAGAAGAAGAACAAGAAGAAGAAGGAAAATAGATGATTTTTGCTCAAAGTGCCTTGAACTGGTCGCTCCATCGCATGTAGGCCCTTATCATGTCAACGCTGACACTGGGCTTTCGGACCCTCAATATTTCTCTGAAGTCGCTCATTCCTATAGGTCTTGGGTTGGTGCCGTCATCCATTGCTCTGCCGCTTTCAAATAATTCATTTACCACGCGCAGTTGAACGGACTGGCAAATGTCCTTGATGTCACTTGCGCTGTAGCCCTCACTTATTTTTGCAAGTTCGTCAACCCTTAGCGTCCCGTCAACATTTAGCGGACTTGTATACTGGAGAAAAAGATTTGTCCTTGATGCGTTACCTGGTAGTGTGACGTAGATCCTCTTTTGGAATCTGCGCAGGAAACCAACCTCAAGGCTCCAAGGTTTATTGGTTGCCCCTATAACGTAAAGTTGGGATTCTTTGCTCTTGCCATTTATGCCATCCATCTCTGTGAGAAACTGGTTCTTAACTCTAACCTCACCCCCCACCTCACTGTTGCGTGTGCCGAGGAGAGAATCTATCTCATCTATGAACAAGAGAACAGGTACCCCCTCGCTTTCGGTTAGGTTACGAGCCATACTGAATAGTTTGGAAATATTTTTTTCAGCCTCGCCTAGCCACTTACTCATCATTGATGCAGCATCGACATTGATGAAGTAGCCGTCAATTTCAGCAGCAGCTGCAGCTGCAAGCAACGTCTTGCCGCAGCCAGGCGGGCCATAAAGCAATATGCCCCGAGGCCAGCCAAGTGGGAACAGGTCTGCCCTCTTTGTGGGATAAACAATAGATTCACGAATTGCCCGCTTCGCATCTTCAAGTCCGATGACTTCTTTCCAGCTCACCTTGGGCTTTTCTTTCATCACCAAGTCATCAAAGTCAGCCTTGAGTGTTTCTACACTTCCGCTAGACTTAGCTGAAGCAGATGTATTACTAGAGGGAGAACGAGAAGAAGAATTAGAAGAGCGCTTGCTTCCGTGCCCATTTGGGGGATCTAATTTAATACTATCGATTTGAGTTGGCGTCAACTTTTCTTCTTCTAGACCGTGCGACATCTGAAGAGCCTTGATCCTATTTTGATATGCATTGGCTCTCTCCATGTAGACCTTGTTTAACTTGTAATCAGGATATATCTGAACGAGCTTGACTAGTGCCTCTATAGCCCGCTGATATGAATTAATTGCCATCCCGCGTGAGCCCTGAGAGTCCAACCTGATTGCTTCGGCTGCGTATTTGCTTGCGCTATTTTCTAGTTCTTGTGGTGCGAGACTCATAAATACAGTTCAAGCCAGATTGGATTCTTTCTTTGAATTACTTATGTGTAAATCTATGTTGCCTAGCTAACAAAATAATTTGCACCTATCCTGTTATGCTTTATAAGTACTCTTCTCATCGCTTCTCCTCATCTCCCCATTTTTTTGCTTTCTCTGCATGCGTAAGAAAAGCCTATTGTACTATGGCCTTTGCCGTATTTGCATTGCCTGATGCTAGAATATCGAGACCAGCAAGGGTGTCCAATTTGGTCTCCTGCTGCAAGTCTGGCAAAAGCCGAGACGTCCGCTCCGATATTGCGCCCTGCAATTGTGTAAAAGAAGTCTAGTATATGCTTTTCATGTTTCAAACATTTCTTCACCATTATCATTTTGTTCGCACATAGATAACCCTGCATTTTTAATTATTGTTATAAATTCGCCTAATTTCTGTGCAGACTCAAATCCTATCATAGAGATAACACTCAGGATAAGCTCACCTTTGTTTCGTTAGATTCAATGTGACATCAGCTCTTGGTAATGCTTGCTCCATCCTTTATTATCGATACTAAAGTTGATCCATCATTCAAGACTTGAGCTCTGAATGTTCATCAGCTAGGCATTGTTATGGAGAGTCACCTACGGCGGTTGGCTATGTGATATATCTGAGTGTTCCTATAATTGTGAACCCAAAAGATGCCGTTACATTATGATATGAGAAAATAATGAAAAACCGTGTTCTCAAGAATAACATTGAAGTTTGCATAGGGCCAGCTTGCCTATCATAGCTAGGCGTCAAGGGCGACCTAGGAAAATCTGACAGGTATCGCGGGCAGCTCAGGGGCTTTGGAGAATCCTTCTTTCATCTTCTGATCTACTAGTCGTGAAACGTCTTCTATGAGGCATATGCCTTCTTCATTAGCGGTCTCAAAGTTTATAGTAAAACCACCAACCTGGCCTGCATCGACAAGTATTCCACTCAAGAGCTCCGAGATAACGCCGAGCTCTCCTTCCATCTCTGGCACATATGGTGTGATGGATGATCTAAGATTCTTTACAACAACCATCGCAGGACTCAAGACAATCACCACATCGCCAAAGTCTGAGGTTGATGATAATTTTGAGATGAGCTTTTCCAGTGCAACAGAAGTCAGGAGTAGGGCTCTTGAGAGCTGTCTTGTACGCGAGAGTTCTGACGAAAGGAGAGTCAAATGTTGTGTATTATTCTCTTTTACTGCGACCATCAACTTAGTGAAAATGTCACTATCTTTAGCTCTGTTTATGCTGTGAAGTTCCTCCAGACGATCGATTAGCACTTGTATCTTCTTTCTCACGGCATCTAGACGCGGCTTCAGCGGACCTCCAGGTTTGGGCAACGAGGCGGTTTGATAATTATAGCTATTATTATCACTACCTCTGTCGTCGCTATCTAGTATTGATTCAGATTTTACCCACCTTGAATTCATGCCATTTGGTTTACGGTATCAAAAATAATACGTACTATGTATCATATTGTTTTGTAACTGCGGTAACAAGAGCCTATAGTAACAGCTCAGCATTTTTTTGAACTTTGACACAATCTATTTGACCAACCGCCTTACCTTTAATTTTCATCCGCTAAGTATATGATGTCTGATACTAATAATGATCTTTCTGGTAGCCTTGAAGAATTCGGATTGTCAAAATATGAAGCTAGGGCTTACCTTACAATGATAGGGAAGGGATCGCTAGCCGCAAGCGAAATAGCTTACTATGCCAATTTGCCACGGACGAAGGTCTATCAAACATTGAAAAAGCTAGAGAAGAAGAGGCTCGCAGTCATCTCCAAACAGAAACCGCTTATATGCAGTGCAATACCACCAGAGGAGGCCTTTACAGAGATCGTGAGCCTACATGATCGGAGGGTAAAGAATATGAGGAAAATAGTTGAGTCTTTGCAAAAGATAAACAATGAAAGCCAGCGGCCTAGGGGCTCTGAGGAAAGAAGGTATTTCATACTGGATGCGAACTCCACTCTTGAAAAAATAAGGAGCCTGATAGCGGATTCCCGCTCTTCAGTCACGGCAACTCTTGACCCCTGGGGGTTGAGGTTACTCTCGCAGTGCAAATCATCTCTTGTTAGAGCTTTGACAGCCGGCGTCCGACTGCGCATGATACTTGGGTCTCAATGTATCGGCAATGAAAATCTCTTCCAACTGCCCGATGGCATTGAGCTTCGTATGGCTGATGTTATGTCGAACCTAATAATTATTGACTCCAGTCACCTAGTACTAATTGACAGCAGTAATGGAAAGGCAGCGTTCTTTGCCTCGCCGGACTCATTTGCTATGCTGCAGACAAAGAACTTTGAGGAGGCATGGAGTAGCGCAAGCGAGATGAAATACTTGCTTGATATGCAGCCTGAGGCGGCAGCAAAGGCATTGGAGCTGATAAGAATAGTAGAAAACGGTCTAGCTGCAAAGATGTTGGAATACGCAATTAGTCAATTAGACATGTCTTCTGAGTTAGTGCAAGTGATTGATGAAAGATATGGGTTAAATATATCCCGCATGAGCGCAAGCGAGATTATGGACCTGATTGACTCAGCGCTGAAGATAAGCTGTCTCGGTGGACTAAAGCACGATAGAAACAACAACATGGTTAGCCTTCAGTCAAAGCTAGACAGCAAGCAGGTCCTCCCTTGGGCGCTTGTTTTGGCATCATACTTTAAGTCTACAGGTAACGAGCCTCGCATTATGCGACAACAACGGCAGCACGACAAGAACATGCATCTGATGCACCTCTGGTTGTCAAAACCTGTTGTATGAGATAAATAACCAGTAATTGCGCTAATAAGAGATAGTGTGCATATGGCTGTGCGATTAGTTATTGTTACAGTTGCGATAACACTGGGCATAATTGCTTCTGCTTTAGTTCTGTACTTTAATCCCGCAATTAGCAGTACGCGAGGTCAGCCAGAAGATAAACAGAAAGTGTCCACGATAGATGAAGAAGTGAGATCTGGAACCAACGGTTATCGCCAGGTCAATGTCGAGGTAAATGGCCTAGTTCTTATTGCCGATATTGCAGCAACTGACGAACAAAAGGCAAAGGGATTGTCTGTGAAAGACAGCCTCGCGGAAAACGAAGCGATGTTATTCGTATTTGACAACGAAGCCCCGCATACTTTCTGGATGAAAAATATGAAATTTCCGATTGACATACTCTGGATAGGCAGTGACAAGAGGGTGGTCCACATAGAGCATAATCTACAGCCCTGCAGCTCCGAGCTCCTGTGTCCAACATACAAGCCCGTTGGTGATTCACTTTATGTGTTAGAGACTGTCGCCGGCTTCGCAGAAAGGCACGGTATCACAAAAGGAACACCAGTTGACTTTGAGCTGAACACCTAAAAAACTATGTCACAACTCGTTACATTGAAATCTAGTGAGGTGCACACACATGGACACCCTGAAAGGCATTAGGGGTAAAGACCTTGACGTTACCAGTATATAGGAAATCCTATTCAGTCTTACAGAGATTCACATCAGTCCACTTATAGGTTATACATAGAGAGAGTACTGTAAGCAAAAACTGCCACTCCTAATATAGGTATAGAAGCAAAGAGATGTGGATTAAAATTGCTTAGGCGTAAATTTGGATGGACAGGTCTAGAGGTGCCAGTGATTGGAATGGGCACATGGATGATAGAAGGAAGAAGCAACAACGCCGAGAGACAGGCCATAGAAGCACTGCGCTTAGGATTACAGCTTGGCATGAAACACATTGATACTGCAGAGATGTATGGCAATGGTCGGGCAGAGGAATTGGTAGCTGAAGCTGTTGATGGGCGACGGGAAGAGGTTTTTCTAGTTAGCAAGGTTCTTCCTTCAAATGCTTCTTATGAAGGTACTTTGAAAGCATGTGAGCGTAGCCTCAAAAGGCTTAAGACTGACT
>JBKPEN010000186.1:0-3646 GCA_046728425.1 Thermoproteota archaeon | reverse complement strand
AGAGTCAAACCGTCGCTGAATTTCCATTCAAACTTATAAGGTTCTTTTCCACCCCTGGCTATGCCATGAAATACTCCTTCCTCGCCTACAGCCAATTTTGCATTGTAGTTTTCTCTGATTGCAAACGGAAAGCTGTTTTCCTGTTTGTCACTACTGCTTCCACCGACTAGTGGTTGAAATATTCCCCGTAGAGTTTGATTACCTACTATAACAAGCATGATGCCTAGTCCAACGGCTATTCCTACAGCGCTAAAGAATATCGCCGATTTTACAGCTCTTGACATTATAACCATGACGAATAGTTTTCCCTGATCCCTTTCCTCATATACAAAGCGATCGCTTCGAAGTACCAGTCGTTATTATAACAGAATTAACAGATAGTGTTTTTGACTTCTTCATCTCTAAGGAAACCATTGATCTAAGAATGGAAGACTTGTTTCATGATTAAAGGCATCACTTAACCTATAGCTTCTATAAGACAAGCTCCGATCACATTGTTCTTCAAAGAAATTAAACGGGCTAATGGCCTTCACCATTACCTGAATGTTGTTCTTCTTCTCGTCCTTCTTGCTCTAGAGTCAACCCATAAGTTTGCATCAGAAGCGGATTGATGTTGAGATGAGTAGTTATCATGACTTCATTTGGAGTAGCCTTGCTGTTGATGTCAGCTCTTAGTTGCATCAGACCTGCTTCTAGCTTGGCAATATTTGACGACGTCATGTTGCCAGCAGCAGGGGATGTATCCTGGCCTTCTTGCGTCATTGTAGTTGCGTTGTTGTTAGATGGTGTTTCCCCGGAGCTTATTGCAAGTGGTTTGAGTGTGTCATTGAACAGTTGTAATATTGTATTGTTTACCAAATACTGGGCGCTCTGATAGGCAGCTGTATCAACTATAGTTGCCGTAGTTGTTGTCATATTGCTCGTTGGAGGAGACGTCGTAGTAGTGTTTGCAGCTGCCATATTGGACATATCTGTAAGATCGAAGGACGAACCTGTGGCATTTCCATAATCACTCAATACAACATTTACCAAGTCTGCTAGAGCCATTGCCCAAGTTGTTACGTTTTTCTGTTGGTCACTTTCAACTCGTGTTGTTATAGCCTCGGCCATAGTATCGTTGAGCGACATAACTATTTGGTTTATGTTCTGTAGTCTATCTTGCGGCATCGTCTGTCCTGGAGATGCAGAAGCAAACGATGATACGTTTCCTACTAACTCCTTCAAGCCAGTTTCCAGACTATTTGCAATTCTGTTGTTTCTCTCTCTAATCTCGCCTAGCGTATCATTGTTAAGAAGACTCGAAGCTTTTTCAGCATGGGCTTGGGCTAATGTTGCATTGTTATTTTCAAGATTCATAATTACTAACGCACTCTCGGCTCTAATCTGATCCGTTAGAGAAAGAAACTCAGCACTTTCACTAGTTGAGAATGTGTGGGCATATACTAAGTGGCTGACGGGTAACACAAAACTGGACCCGGCTACCATCAACAGCACTAGAATAAATCTCGCATGCTGTGACATAAATGAGATTTCTTGTAGACTCATGACCTTTGCTGGCCAAAAGTATCTAATAATGATTGTAGTACAATGAACGAACCTTGTAAATATGGTGCCCTGATGACTGGTAACAAGAAAAATTGCTGGGTCGATATCATCATAGCTAGGCGCCAAACAAAGGAAGAAGAACTTTGAGAAGAATTGTTCGATGATTGAACCACAAGGGTTAACTATTGACAGATGCTAACCGAGCATCATATGAAAACAACGGAACGTCTATCTATATTAGGAGTTGTTGCTTTTGCAGTAGGAGCACTTGCTTCCCTTACTGGTCCAATAGCATCGCTGACTCCTGCAATAGCACAGCAAACAACAACTAATGCTACATCACCCGAAGTGGCGCCAGAAGGTGGAGCCGCTACAACTGAGGAACATACAGATACATTTACAGTCAGGGACTCAGTTTTTGCATTACTTGCAGACCAAACCATTCCAGCGGGTAGTTTTATACATCTATATGACTCTACACCATACTCAATCAGAAATGGTCATGTAGCTGCAAAAATTCCATGCGATGATGAATCGGCTCCTCTGCTCAACGTATTAGTCGGAGTAGCTCCAAACCTAGCGCCTGCCCCTTTAGAACTGGTTCCGCCTCTTTCGACTGCAGGTGAGCTATGTTTGTACCATGTTGATCTGCCACCACCTGCGCAAGCCAATGCAACCGCTGCCAACGCAACCTCTGCCAACACTACTACCACAATGATTACAGATATCGCAATTCAAAATCCAGGCGATGAAGACGTCACTCTGCCATCTACAAGCACGGTAGTTATCGGTGTTAACGAGATAATGAGGGGGGCTCACGGTCATGAAGGAGAAGAAGGTGGAGGAGGAGGACAAGCTCAAGCTGGCACCCCTTAAGGAATAGGTATCTGCAATCAGCTATAAAGCAAGACAACTCTCTTCTTTTTTGTTTGGACTTAAACTTCGGAATTCTAATAACTTTTTGATTGTTTCATGGCTTGACAGAATTCAGTTGAAATTCATTGCCAATAGGAATATTTTCGTTGCTATCAATCTTCTAGTTCTTAAATTGATTCACACCTGCAATAGCCTGCATTGTAAGTGCATTGCAAGAGATATATGCACTGATGATGTTTTTGCAGCGATTTTTCTAGCTTAGATGAGGAAATACCGTCACATTATGTCAGATACTTAATGAGCTGATCCTTCTCCTCCAAGCGTTACATGGACACAACTTCCTGATTGTGATAGTGCCTTAGGATACTGGTGCGGAAGCATAGAGTTCTTTGCTCTGGATAGTGCTAATAACCTAATTGGAATGCTGATACAATATCTCTCTTCCAAACTTGGAATAGTGACAGGCTACAGTCTGGCAGACAATTATAGGCTGCATATGCCAAGATGGCAATCTCCTTCATTATGGGTACAGCTGAAGTGGCAGCAATATCTACGGATCTTGCCGAAGTGATAGGAGCGGCTATCGCAATCAATCTTTTATTTGAAATTCCTCTGGTTTATGGCGCCATATTAACTGGATTCGACACTTTGTTGATACTAGGGTTACGGAGGAAGGGGTAAAAAAGGTAGAAGCCATGATCATCGGCATCGTTAAAATCATCATAGCCCTCATTCCTATTCTTCCTCTTCCTTCAATCCAAAGGCAGAGAGATTAGGATGAATACTGCCTTCCACGATTGCTTGGATAGCATCATTTGACATCTTGTCGTCAATTGCTTTTCTCAGACTGGCAAACGCTGCATCCAATGCTGCAATTTCTGAGGATGAATTTGGCATAGCTTTTGGCTTCAAGTTATTGTACATGTCCTGCGCTGCAGCTGCAAGTCCTTGCGCTGTCTGGTAGGCTGCAAAGTTTACAATAGTTGCAGTTTCATTTGAGCCAGCTCCTTCAGACACATTTGACATGTTGTCTTGTGATGTCGTATTGCTGCCCGTGACGTTACTGCTGCTGTTGTTGTTCTCTTCTTCAGCCCCTGTAGCAATACCATAGTCTTCCATGGTTTCGTCTAATATAGCAACTATTGCCAATGCATTGACAGTTGCGTTTTCAAGTTCAGTCTTTTCTATTCTGACGCTTGTAGCCTCTGCCAGGTCGTTATCAAGC
>JBKPEN010000312.1:0-3815 GCA_046728425.1 Thermoproteota archaeon | reverse complement strand
TTTATGTTGCCCTTCTTCCTTACCTTTGAGAGATTTGTTTGTTTTCCCTTCTTTTGCTTGCTTTTGGCTTTTGCCATAATCGATAGCATTAACTAACCACTTATTTTTAAGCTTGTTCTTTTAGGCAAGCAAAAGCGAATTGTAATATAGAACAAGATGGAAGGAATTGCAAATATACTTTAGACCATATCGAGTTAATACGGTTTTCTTCCTTATGCAATATAGTACGGTGAATAACCTTCACCATTTCCTACTCTTAGGTCTGAATCGAATAATAGATGCAGTTCTAAACGTAGGGTTTGACCGACCGACCAACCAACTACGTATATATATTTACAATATCTAGACCATTTAATTTTATTAACTCGAAATCTTCCTTCTGGAATTTCCTATTATCATAATTATGTATAATCCCTCTATTAACCGAGCAGTACTAAATCCTTCGAAAATCTCTTTACGACCGGGTGGTATTCTAGAATAAGATATAATAATTGAGTTAACCCACAATTGTCCGTTCTTGACAGACGACAGCAAAGGCTACTACACAGTTCTTGGTGTTTCGGAGAAAGCCAGTTACAAGCAGATTAAATACGCCTATAGACGGCTTGCTCGAAAATATCATCCCGATAGAAACAACTCAGTCTATGCTGAAGAAATGATAAAAAAAATAAACACTGCATTTGAAGTTCTGTCAGATGAGACAAAGAAGGCGCAATATGATAAGATGGAATTTGATGGCTTAGGGAAGATGGAGCCAAAACAAGAACCAGTTCACACAAATTCCAAGAGACGGAAAATGGCAGACGAAAGGGTGATTGCAGATGTTTTCAATGCGCCACACCTACTTGATACGCCAAGAGGCAGATTCCACATAATTGTTGAGCCTTCTCTATGTATGGCATTTGGCAGCTGCGAAGTTCTTGCACCAAAAGTCTTTGTGGTGGAAAAAAACAAAATGGTCAATCCGAAGGCAAAGGTCGAATGTGAAACATGTGCCGACTATGAAAGTATATATGCTGCTGCAGCCACCTGCCCTACTAAGGCCATAAAGATCATCGATCGCTACACGGGCGATCAACTCTATCCATAGTAAATTTAAATTGCTCTGGGATTGTGCTGTAATCCATGAAGCTTTTCTGTATTGGATGCGGTCCAGGAGACCCAGACCTTCTTACAGTACGGGCAGCAGACCTTATAAAAAGCGCAGATACGATATTTGCTCCCACTGCGAGGGAAGGTAAACCTAGCATCGCGCTTTCTGTCGTCGAGAAATATATTGGTAGGTTTACTAAGACAATCAGCCTTGTTTTTCCGATGGTCAAGAATAGGGAATCGCTTAGGGATTATTGGAAGAGAAATGCTGAGGAAATTGCAAGTGCAGTCAGAACCGGCAAAAAAGTCATATATCTTACCGTCGGAGACCCGGCGCTCTACAGTACCTGGATATACATCCAGCGCGAATTAAAAAGGACGCATAAGGACATCCAAATTGAAATCGTGCCCGGCGTGACATCCATGTTTGCAATTGCCGCCAAAGCAGGGATAAGCTTGGCAGAAGGGGACGAAACTGTAGCTATCGTACCGGCTTGTTATGATCTGGAAAAAGTCAAGCGCACAGCTAGTGCCTGCGATACCGTCATTTTTCTAAAGGACGGACGCTACTTTGACAGTGTAATTGATATGCTTGGAGAGGCAGGATTTCCAGACAGCGCGACTATTGCAATAGCTCAGAATGTTTCAGACGAAGGCGAGTTGCTCGAGATGAAAAAAATTTCAGAGCTCCGTGGCAAAAAAGGCCCTACTGAGAAGTACTTTTCTATCATGGTGGCAAAGAAAAATGCCAGAGACTAAAACTGTGTATTTTGTGGGCTCAGGCCCTGGCGATCCTGAGCTTATCACGCTCAGAGCAAAAAAGCTGGTAGAAGAAGCAGATACTATTATTTATTCCGGCTCACTTCTTAACCCAAGGATCCTCCAGTACGCCAAGAAAGGTGTAGAGCTTTATGATGCTGCAATAATTGACAGAGAAAAGATCTATCAGATCCTGTACAACTCTGCTAATCAAGATAAGATTGTTATAAGATTTCACGATGGTGACCCAGCACTTTTCAGCGCAATTCGGGAGCAGATAGACAAGCTGGAGTCAGAAGGCATAAAGTGCAAGGTTGTGCCAGGGGTAACTGCTTTATTAGGAGCTGCAGCAGATATGAACTTAGAGCTTACGCTGCCAGGAGTCACACAGACTTTGATAATAACAAGGGCAGAGCTTCGCACACCAGTTCCAAAGCGAGAATCGATAGCCGAGCTCGCCAAACATGGTGCTACAATGGCATTCTATCTAAGTGTGCACCTAATAGAAGAGGTGGTAAATGAACTACTAAAGGGAGGAGAAGGAGTGTATACAGAGAAGACACCAGCTGCTGTAGCCTATCGAGCAACGTGGGAAGACGAAAAAATAATCAAGGGGACACTTGGAGACATTGCAAATAAGACAAAGGAAGCCAAGATAATCAAAACTGCACTAATAATTGTAGGTGAGGCGATTGCCCCAGCAAAATATGAATATTCAAAAGTATATGATGCAAGGTTCACACATGGATACAGAAAAGGGACAGTAAAAGAAAAGAAAGAGTAAAGGGTTTACGGTCTTCTCGCCCACAAGGTTATCACACTTGTGCTAATGGCTGCTCCTGCCACTCCGCTTATCAGGGCAAAGACAACGCTTGCATCCACATGCAGGATGGTTGCTAATGCTTGTGCAACCGTCGGCGATGCTAAGAACGCTAAAAACCCTATAGCAAACCCTATTGCCCCAAAGATTGCAAGTATTCCGGTTCTTGATACCATTTTACATCACTGCTGACTTTCGGTGTCTGAGATCCTGAAGCTGCCAGCCGGGATCGATGGGAACTTGTCATTCATCTTTTGCTCTGCGACTGCCGAAGCTTCCATCATTATCTGATCGATGTCGCTGCCAGAGCCGGTATTGATCTCGATTCCAGGGCCGCTGCTCTGCAAAGACTCCATCATGATGCCGTTGAGCAAAGTCTGCATGGTGTTGATCTCGCTGTCGGCACCTGGCACGAACTTTCCAAGACCAGGCTTTAAGCCCTTTATTGTGGTTATTGCTGGCCCCAGCGCGACCATTACGTCCCCCATATCGTGTATAGTAGATAGTCTCATCGAGACCTGCTCAAATGCCATCTTGGCTTGCCCCAGCGTGCGCGAGACCTTGCGTACCTCGGCAAGCTCGTTTGAGAGCACCTTTGTGGTATCGGTGTCGTGCCTCTGCACAGCATCGACTACTCGCCTAAACAAAGAGGCATCTCTCTCGTTTAGTTTGGTAACTATGGCGTCTAACTTTGATATTTGCAACTGAAGCTTGTTAGCTGCTGTCTCTATTTTAGGTTTGAGAGGTCCCTGAGCTGCCAGCGCTTCTTTCAACTTGTCTCCTGCGCTTGTCCTATTTTGATTAGTCCAATTCTTATCGAAAGCGTTCATGCAAATTCGAGGGAGGATTTGCTATTAATTGCAGGTGTGTAATTCGATAAACTATAAGCTAAATTAATTGTCCTCCGCTTTTAAAGATGGTCAACAGCATAGGAGGAACAATTCTTCTATCTAATGTCATAGGGGTAGCCTAAAAAGTTCCTTCTGGGTTATTGAGGCCCATGCACCCATGCCTGGCCCGCTGTCCCTGCCTGTGCCTGTTATCTGGCTCACAACGATCTCTTTTGGAGCCATGGGCGGCCACAACATAGCCACATAATCACCAATATCGCCGGCCTTGTCAAGGGATGCAGGCTGCATATTCT
>JBKPEN010000084.1:0-21803 GCA_046728425.1 Thermoproteota archaeon | reverse complement strand
TTTCTCTTGCTGGGTCATTCTCATGGCTAGTCTTCCCAGAAAATAACTCGCTTGCTGCAGATAGATGGATAATCCTAACAGGTATTTTCCTCTCAATCTTTGCCGGGTATGGCATCTTGCATCTTGTCAACAAGCTCAAATCTAATCTTTCTGTGATAGTTGCCTGCTCTATACTTGCTGCATACGCTGTAACAGGTATGGCTTATGCATTGATGCCTTATGACAGCCCGTTTATCCTATATGGTGCTCTAGAAAATTATGTCACAAACTTTGCCCCTGCCACAATGCAGTTTAATTCACTGGATATACAGGATAACGATAACCTACTAAGGGCAATTGCAGAGATAAATGAAAATACAGAGCGTGATGCCATTATTGTAGGTGAGCCGCATTGGAGAGGCTTCATGGAATTGTATCTAAAAGATGACAGAATATATCACTATTCAAATGACCCGCAGGCTCTTGGTATGACTTTAGAGCAACAAGGATACAATGTCTATTTGATCAAGTCCGAAGGAAATCCGCAGACCACTTTTAGAGTAGAAAAGATACAAAAAGATGACTGAATATATATACAGACAAGGTTGTTGTGCCTCTTTCAAACTGATAGAGAGGAAACCCATATCCAAAAAAATCAAACAAATAAGGCCCAATGGACACTAAAAAATTTTAATTAGAAAACTCTCTTCAAGATAATGTCTCTTCTTAGCTTCAAGCGGTTTGTAGATAGACATAGAGACTCAAATTTCATGCCATGACAGGATGTAAAATAATTTGTAAAAGCTAACTAATTTTATCTACATATAGATATCAAGTATATCTTTTTTCCAGGTTTGCAAAGTGATCCAGATCCATAAACTGATTAAAGTCCCTGAAGGTAACCATAATGCTGCGACCCTCTTTAGTTGTGCCAGTGTTTTTTAATTCTGTGAGCACCTGTCTCATCGCAAATGTAGCGCTGTAGATTGCTGACAGAGGAAAGACCGCGATCCGGTATCCAAGTTGTAGAAGCTCACTTGCAGACAGGTTTGGAGTCACTCCATCCTCTATCATATTTGCTACGAGGGGGGCGTCTATTTCATCAGCTACCTTTTTTAACTCTTCAACTGAGCGCGGCGCTTCGACAAATATGACATCAGCGCCAGCCTTTCTATATGCTTTTCCACGCTCAATTGCTTCATCAAGTCCTATTGGTGCACGAGCGTCAGTCCTTGCAACAATAATGAAATCCTTACTCTGTCGTGCTTCTAAGGCCGCCTTGAGTTTAGGTATGTATTCATCCTTTGCTATGACATCTTTGCCCATCATATGACCGCATCTTTTTGGCCAAACTTGATCTTCAAGAAAGATGCCTGCAGCACCTAGACTTTCTAGGTCTCTGACAAGCCGCCAAACGTTGAGAGGATTGCCATAGCCTGTGTCAGCATCAACAAGAACTGGGACGCTTACTGCTCTTATTATTCTCATAGCGTTATCAACTGTTTCGCCGGAGTTTAGCAATCCATAGTCCGGCATTCCTAGCAACGCTGCAGATGATCCATACCCAGTCTGAAACATTGCCTCAAAGCCTACGTGCTCTGCTATTTTGGCACTCAGCGCGTCGAAAACTCCAGGCAGAACAATTATCTTATTCCTATCTGCAAGCTGCTCCCTTAAAGAGGCTCGTAGCCTATTATTATTATTATTAGGCATCAACGAGGGATGGAAGAAAGAGAATATTATACATTAGCTTTCCACAGGCCATCCACCTGGTGTTATCAATTCGACGAGATTACCTGCTGGGTCCCGAAAGTAAATAGACTTCGTATTGTTACTCCATTTGACCTCTTTTTCTATTGCAATATCATTCTGTGTCAATACCTCTCTACAAGGCTGGTATTCCTGCTCTTCGATCTCCATCGCAAAGTGAATGCTGGATGGTGGAGTCATTGCGCCATGTCGTGGTAGGTTGTGATTATCGATACTAGTTCGCAGAGGATCAAATACCAATAGCATGTTCTTGCCGGCCTTTAAGAAGAGCAGTTTATCTCCTTCTTCTTGAATAATAGACAAACCAAGAATTCCTGCGTAAAACTTTTTCATGCTTTGAAGATCAGCAGAATAGATGCATGTCTCGATGACCTTGTTTATTTTCATTGCTGCCGCATCTCTTCTGACTCAGTAGGTATCACTTCATAATTGCCGTCTTGATATTTTACAACGAATAACTTGCATCCTCTGCATTCATATTGCTTGACGGGTGGGTCATGTAGCACAGAGCCATTAAGCCAAACCATAATCGCGCCGCAGTTAGGACAGTTCATCATAGGGGTGCGGCTTACCTTAAGTGGCATAGAGTTAATATGTCTTATCGCTAGTGCAATATCTACCCCAGAAAAAGCTACTTGTGCGCTCCGATTTGTGTCTTGGGAGTATAGCCATAAACTTGAATTGATTCTTAGTGGCATCGCCATTTCCCCCTATCCTCAAAAAAAATGGATACAGGGGCTAAAGCGAAGAGACAGTACCACTATGTAAAAAATATCACTCTTCTGTACTATGCGGGACTTTTTTGCCTGTCATTTGGCAGATAGCCTATAGAATCCCGCTAAATACTGTCTTTTTGTCTCATTCAACAATACCGAGAACTGCTGAGGCTTTGATCACGAGTTCAGCATCAATTGGCATCTTTGTCCATCCCGTTCTTAAACATATAACACATGCAATAAAATATACTATAGTAAGCTTTTGATTTTTTAGTCTGTCATGGGAGGATAAAGTAGGATTGATATCACTTATCGAAGGTGCAGAACTTGTTCGTCTGGCCAGAGTTGCAGTTGAAAAATACTTGCAAGAATCAATCATAGTCAAATCAGAAAAACATACGCTGGAAAAGGCAGGGGTTTTTGTAACGCTTAACTACATTACTAGTAGCAAGAAGGAATACTTGCGGGGATGCATTGGCTTTCCGCTTCCAGAAAAACCGCTATACCAGGGGGTGGTAGAGGCAGCGATTGCAGCAGCAACAGAAGATCCCCGTTTTCCCCCTGTGGATAGACAGGAGCTTAACAATATCATTTTTGAGCTTAGCATACTAACTTCGCCACAACAGATCCGCGTCAACCCTGCTGAATATGGAAAAGAGATCGAGATAGGAAGAGACGGCCTAATACTGCAGTGGCGTTTTGGTTCTGGGCTACTTCTGCCACAGGTACCTGTCGAATTGAAGTGGAACCTTGAGGAATATCTCGCAAATATCTGCTACAAAGCCGGCGCGCCCCCAGATGTATGGCTTGATCCTAGCTCAAAACTATACAAGTTTCAGGCGGTAGTCTTTAAAGAGGTTGAACCAAAGGGTAAGGTCGTACAGCTTGGAATATGACAGTAATTATACTCAACGAGGATATTTTAACCTGTGTCACCTGTAGCATACTTTGCACCATATGGTGTAGGCCTTGGGCACGCAAGCCGGTTGCTTATGGTGGCTGATCAGCTCAAACAAGAGGGGATAAACGTTCAGTTTTCATCATATGGGGAGGCAGTAAGCTACGTTTCGATGAGGGGCTACAAATGCACCGCTGTCTCACCAGTCGAGTTTGCCTGGAGTAGGGATGGGGGGTTCTCTGTCAAGGACAGCATAGCCAATCTACCTCTCTGGTTTGCCAACTTTTCAAGGCAGGTTAACCAAGAAACACACAACATGGTAAAATGCAATGCAAGGATTGTTTTATCCGATAGCAGGCTCTCACCGCTGATGGCGGCTAAATTACTCAAGGTTCCTTCAATGGTAGTGTTGAACCAGATAAAGCTACTGCTCTCGCCTCGTCTACATGATCTTGCAGTATCGCGCATATTTGAAAACGGCATGGCTGAATTCTTGGGATCAATGTGGGCAATGGCTGATAGAGTCCTCGTGCCGGATCTTCCACCGCCGTACACACTGTCTGCTCATAATATGTGGGGTATAGGCTCAATATCACGAAAGCTAGAATATATCGGATTTGCTTCGCCCAGACCACAGATAAACAAAGAACACGTCACTAAAGTAGCCACTATGCTGGGCTTTAATAAGAGCCGGCCCCTAGTCTTTGTACACGTAAGCGGGCCGGCGCAGACACGGCCAGCACTCCTCAATCTCGCAGTTGAAACCGCTAAAATACTGGATCCCAAAATCCAATTTGTCATCTCGGCAGGCAACCCCAAGGGCACATCCAACCCAACAAGGATTGGAAAATTAAGCTGGTATTATGAATGGTGCCCCGTGCGAGATGAGATATTTGTCGCAAGCGATCTTCTCGTGTTAAGAGGTGGTCACGTGGCACTTTCACAGGCAATTCAGTTTGGTAAGCCTGTCATTACTGTGCCTATCGAGAATCATGGCGAACAATTAGGCAATTGCGCAAAGATTGAGGAGCTTGGAGCAGGACTAATGCTCCATCCAAAGCGGTTGAGAGCGGAGCAACTTGCAGAGTCTATCGAGAAAGTACTTAGCGACTCTTTCTACACTAAGAAAGCTGCTGAACTTCAGAGGCTAACTGAAAAGCTAAATGGAATCAATAATGTCGTGCAAATAGTTAGGTCCTATCTTTAAATCCAGCGTCTTCATATGCTTAATTGCTAACCTCGCTTGAGCATCTATAGTATTACTATACTTCTCAAGCGTGCCTTTTGCAAGTTTGACGGCTGAGACATTCAGCTGCTCTATTCCAACCTCATGTGCATATCTGTCAAGCTCGGTTGATAGAAACATTAGTGGGGCGAAAGGCATCTTTCTTGCAAACACCGTTTCTTTAATTATGGATTCTATGAACCATATTGGATGAACTGCAGTAGTCAGAGGAAGGACGATTCTGTTATTATTATTCTGACATTTTACCAGAATATTTGAAATGATCTTTTCCTTCAACAATACTGATACGAGGCCTTTTGCAGGCACATTGATTGGCATTGCCAAGATTTTTTGTTTTTTTCTTCGTGTTCTTGTAGCAAAGAGCTGCAGAAGCTTCGCGTTAATTGCAAGCTCGCTTTCGTCAACATATGGCAATACAATACTAGTACAGTCAAAGCCTGCGTTAGCGGCCATTAGACACGCAAGACACGATAGAGAGTCATGAATACTACTTAAAGCTCTACCCCGTGAACCAATTATAAATCCTCCAGGCCCATCCATTACTTGAATACAGACATAGGCATATTGCTTAGCTATGACTGCCAGAATTACCCGGCTAGCTGCCTCCTCAGTTTTTGCAGGCAGGACTTTTATCGATGCCAACCTTGCTGCAAGCGTGCCAGAAGCCGCAAACTCGACGTCTCTGCTAACATAGTCACATTCCGCAGCGGGTTGTACGATGACTTTTACATAAAACCTATCGCCAGGAAGCATGACCTTACTGCCAACTTCAACTATTGCGGCTGTCACATCAGAAAAGTTGGTTGATAGTTTGTTTGCTATTGCAACACTCTTGATTCCATGCATTCCTGCAAGCTGTGAAGCAAGCTTAACTACATCTCTTGTCTCACATATTATACAGTTGTATTCGACATTGACACTTATGGTTCCCCTTGCAGCCTTTTGGATAGTCTCAGAAAGTGCCCTTTCATCGCTAAAGCGTGATGGAAATGCAATAACCACGTTCAATTGTATACAAGAAGAGCAAGATCCTGATAATTATACTGTAAGAATGAAAATAATATAATGGGGAGTTCCCCCAGACTACCCTACCAGTGATGCTTTTCGTCTGGAATCAAGCCGATCTGCTCGCGCTCAAAATACCTTTCCAGCTCTTGCGCCCACTTTTCTTTCGCTGCGCCACCACCAAGTCCCTTTCTTCTTAGCCAGAAGGCGATGACGCCTAGCAGGAACACTGCAAACAGCATGGTTCCGAATATGTATACCATGACATCATAGAACAGCGGGTCGTATGCCGGACCTATCTGCGCAAATAGTTGTTGATACAACATTATCTCTATGCAAAAAAATCCAAATATATATATTTGTCGGTATAGCGCAGGAGAATCCAAATGTAACAAGTTTAGGGCTCGGAGGGGAGTATTAGTAGCATCTAAGCTCCTTCTTGGCTTTGGATGAAATCCTAAGGTCAATTGTCATTTTGAGCTAAAATGCTTAGAATAAAACAAAAAAAGAGGGAGCTTAAGTCTTTACTGGCTTTGCGCCTCTGCCTCTAAGGAAGAATGCTGCAGCAACTCCGCCAAAGATTGCACCCAGAACTGCAACAAACACTATCAGTTGGCCTGATGAAGTTGACAGCATTGGTGTGCCAGAACCCGTAGATGGGTTTTCCTGTGCGGCCGTAAGTCTCTTTTTCGCCAGAATAGTTACGTCGTTGCAATTCTCAGTTGGTATTCCAAGCTGTTGACATTCTTGCAGCTGCTCAGGAGAAGCACTTCCTACGCTTGCGCCACCACCGCCGTATTGCGCGTACGCTAGGCCACCCGTAGAAGTTAATACCGCCATCGCTGCCAGAGCCGCTATAATCGGCTTGTTCATGTTACACTAGCTCTTAGAATTCTAATATATAACTTTTTATGCCAGGCTTGAGAGGATGGTCTCTTACTTTTATCTCCCTTGACCATACTCTACGGAAACCAACATCACAATGGGTGCGAGGATTGGAGAGAGAGAGAGATCCTGCTAGCATTGCGGTTAGTTTGTGAGCATATAATATTTTTGTAAATCTTTCGATATGTGCTTTGGTTTACCTAGAACCAGATTCTGTTCAGAGATAATGTGTCAGAATGCATAACACTGAAAGTTAAGAAGAATAAGCATTGCATGATATCTTCACACATCGAAGATCCTGAGGTTGTTGATGCGTAATTACCGTTGTTTGCTACCATAAGGCTCTTTAAGTGTTATTATCTTTTGATAATGATCTGGTGGTCTGAATTGACTTGTGCAGCCTATCTTGCCTTTCAATGATATGCTCTATTTTCTTATTCAGTTCCAATATTGCATTTAAGGTTGAATCATGCCGCAATTCCGATTGTTCTAGCCTTTTTAGAATCGCATCATGACGCTCATTGAGTTCTTTTATCTGACTAAGTGTTAGATCTTGTTTTTCTGAGGTTTTCTTTTGCCTGTTGTAGATCCACCAACTGATTAGAGCTCCGATTATTGCTCCAATTAGGATCCCAAGGAAAGTGCTAGAAGCATTTGTCATGTCTTGGCAATCTTTTGTAAGTTCAGGTATGCAACCCCAAGTTACTAGGAGAAGATTTTGAAACATACTTTACCATTTTAATATGGGCATTTGTCGCTTTTTAGAGGTATGTGTCGGTACATCCTGCCTAAGTTGCAGGTCCAGACTTCTAAGGCCCAATTATAACTTAATCTTGTCATTTATGACTTGGGTTGGAATCGGATTTACAGTCACTTCAAGTACAACAATCAAGATACTAAGTATGTTACGCGAAAAGTATGCTGTTTGATTTAACTAGAATGCAACAAAGTAAAAATCAAAAAATGAGGAGAAGCTAATGTTGAGGAGGTCAACGGATCATAAATCTACCTATCCTCCCAAATTGCAAGTCTACGACCACTACTGATCCATCAAACTCCATTACCCGCGACTTTGGGATTCTGTACTCCCTGTACCTGGAAGACAAAATGTAAATACATTCTTCGTCCTCGGCTGCAATGTATCCCAGAGGTTTCCCGTCTTTTGTTCTTGCTTCCTTGTGTATCACACTGTCCCAGCTCAGTACCGCTCCTTCGGATAACTCTGTCTTCATTCTTTTCACCAACTATGCTCTCAAGAGTTAAACTATTAACCATCGCTTAACATCGTCACTTTACCAAGTTAAGCAAGGTGTTTTATCAACGAATCACTACAAACTGTCTGCCTCTTCAAAAGTGGTACGAAACGTATTTGAATAGCAGAATTGTGTTTAGAATACAAAAGATTACAGTGAGCCTTTAGAAGGATTCTTCGAGAAGATGAGCTTGATCCTATTGACGACTTACTTTGAAGCCAACAAGAACATTCATACAAATATCATGCCAGAATCAACTTGCTTTGACTGGGGCTTATGCAACACCTGCATGATAATGCTCAACAGAATCCACGGTTGGCTGAACTTTGCTTTCTCTTTTTACTATCTCTAAAATTCTTTTCCACATATGCTCCTCATATTCATAGGCCATTATCCCTCCGAAAGTAGCACCTGCAGCCAAACCTATCGGACCTCCAATTATAAGGCCGACAGCGCCGGGAAAAATGATGCTTCCAAACCATGCACCAGAAGCCACCTCTACAGCATAGTCGTCTGGACCGCCCAATATGGAGATGTGGATTTCACGTAATGAACCTGCAAATACCTTTAAAGACTTGTTTAAGGCTACGATGCTTCGCAAAGGCTTGCTATTCATCTCTCCTTTGTACTCTGAAACAATCTTCAGGTTCTTTTCATTCTCTATCTCTGCCTTTATACTATCATACAATTTTTCCAGGTGGTGCCGAGGTCCCTGTAATGTTGTACCTTTGCCACAACAGCTAGAGCAAAAGCACTTATTTAAGAAATACCCAAAAAACTTCAGCTTATCGCGGATCATAAGCTTCTACTAGGAATTGTTTTACCTTGATACACATTTAGCAAAAGCTAGATGAAGTGCACAAGACTCTCAAGATAAGCAAAAGTGGCTATCAGGAAAGACTCCGATGGGATAGGACATCTCATATATTCTTTAACAAACTGCTCTAGATGACAGATTGATTACAAAATGATGGAAAAGCTCAAGATTATATTTTATTTTTTGTGACTAAGGACTTTTGTTACTGCTGCTTATGATGCATATCTAAATCTGTCTTTTAGTAATAAGAACAAATGGAACCGGATATTCAGTTATAGAATTCTCTTTTTAGTCTTCGAAGCTGCTCTCGTTAACATATAATTATGTGTGTTGCGCCGTCGTAAAAGCTCATATATCAAGCAGACCCCACCTAGCGAATTGAGCAGACCTTACGAAGGCGCAAACAAAATTCATTTACTTTTATAGATACACTAATGCAAAAGGTCCAAATCGAGAAACCTTTCCTAAATCCTCTTTAAAGGACATAACCCATTTATGACAAATATTCTGCCTTATCGATGCTAAATTTCAAGGATCAAAAAGTAAATCCATAAATTTTCAGTTTCCCTTTGTTATGTTGTGATCTCTTGAAGTTGTCTTCTGTGTTCACTATAAAAAGAGGACCATCACGATGGAACGCCAGAATATTTTCAGAGAATGGGGAAGAGATTGCACAGATAATAAAGGGAGAGGACCCGCAGTTTAAACTGATAAGCAAAACAGAGAATCGTGAATGGGTGCTCACCAACAGGATCGACGGTCAACATAGACGATTTTCTTTCTCCGTGACCGAAGCAGAAAAGAAACAGACAGCTAAAGCGGAAGAAGCAACAGGTAAAGAAAAAGAAGCTCACGCGCTGCTTATAATACAGGATAATATCTTCATGCACAATGGCAAATTCTACATGCTTGCAAACCATCCGGAAAGCAAATCATGGCAAGATTATGTCAATAGTCCTGTTAGATATATCTCCAGATTAGACAACTTTCCATATTCAAATGTATCAGAGATGGATGAGAACAAGCATCATCAAGATTTAAGGCAAAAGCTGAAGAGGTTTCGAGGAGTTCCTGTTGGCGAAGCATCAGGATTGGGTGCTACTCCTGAAGGACACCGTGTCAAAGTGAATGACGAACTAGACGACATTGGATTATTCCTTGCTGCAACTTCGTACCTGATGTACGCCTCAGCCTAGCTATCCATTTTTTCGTCAGTTTATCGTGCTTGCTATTGTTGTTGGTGCACCGTCGAAAGTAACAACTACTATACCGTTCTTCTACAATCATAATAAACTAAAATACCAATATTTGCTTTTGATGAAAGTTGAGCCAAACCGTGTTGGGCAATTTCCTTTTCGAAAAGCTGATCCAGAGAAACGGAAGAGGGATTTCTCTGAAGTCCAGCAACCTTATTCAGAAGAAGAAGTCATGCGTGAGGCTGACCGATGTTTATTATGTGGAACGCCTGTCTGCATAGATGCTTGCCCTGTTCTTTTGGACGTTCGTGGCATGAACGAGGCTGTCGCAAGAGGTGATTTCAAGACAGCCTATGAGCGAATAAGAGAAACAAATCCACTGCTCGGAGTAACGGGAAGATGCTGCCCACAACTGCAGGGCTTATGTGAAGATGCCTGTGTGCTGAAATGGTCTGGCCAGCCAATTGGAATCGGCCTTATTCAGAGGTATCTCGCGGATTGGGAGCGCAAAAATAAGCAGCCACCGCCGACTATAGGAGCAGACACTGGAAAGAAAGTTGCGGTAATCGGTGCTGGCCCTGCTGGTGTGGCTAGCGCAGACTTGCTCAAAAGATATGGCCATCATGTCATAATCTACGAAGCACTTTCTTCACCCGGCGGCACGGCATGGTACGGCATTCCAGATTACCACTTGCCAAAAGATGTTTTGCTCCATGAAATTGAGAAAGTCAAAGAAATGGGAGTTGAGTTAAGAACAAAAGTAATGATTGGCAAAGATATCCCCTTATCCCAAATGTTAGATGAAAATGATGCAGTACTAATTACAACGGGTTCGAAGGATCCTCAGAGGCTTGATATCCCAGGCTCTGATCTTCAGGGAGTAACCGATGGCTATAGGTTTCTTGAAAGCGTCTTTGTAAACGGCGTGAACAGCTATTTCGAAAATCCAAAATATGATCTCGGAAATAATATTATCGTGATAGGTGGTGGAGACACAGCCCTTGACTGCGCTAGGACAGCGTTGAGACTCACACGGGGTCAAGGCAGTGTCACTATAGCCTATCGAAGAACAGAGGAAGATATGCCCGCTGACCCGATAATGATTGAAGAAGCAAAAGAAGAAGGAGTCAGATTTAGATTTCTTGCTCAGCCGAAATCATTTGAAGGCTCTAATAAGAACCAAGTTATAGCAACGGTTATGGAATCTATGCAACTTGGTAGGCCTGACCAGTCAGGAAGACGCCATCCCGAGCCAATCCCAGGAAAGGAGTTCAAAATGAATTGTTCCGCCGTTATATTGGCTATTGGCAGAGGACCAGCTTCTTTTCTGCAAAAACAAATAGGTCTTAAAATGGGTAAACATGACTCAATTGCGGTAAATGATATTTACAAAACATCCATGGAAGGAGTTTTTGCTGCAGGAGATGTTACGAGCGGAGAAACTCTCGTTGTGAAGGCAATGGAATCAGGTAGAGAATCTGCGCAGCGTGTGCATGAATACCTCACTGGTCTTAAAGATCAGCACATCTCTTTTTACGAGAGGTATTACAAGCAGAATCTATATGATAGAATGCTAGAAGGAGAAGTCGAGACAGATCTTCCTCCAGATTAGACTACATATACTGATTGATGTCTGAAACGAGCTAAAATAATGATAAATAGGAACATACTATATGTCTTATAGTTCATGATGATAACCCTGTGGGCATGGAAATAGCTGGAGCGGATGGATAACAGATGAGCGAGTCAAGCGTGTCTAATAATAATAATACCAAACGTACAGGAAAAGTTGCTGTTGTTACTGGTTCAAGTAAAGGCATCGGAAGAGCTATTGCGTTAGCTTTTGCAAAGTCCAATACATATGCCGGCATAGTGATAAATGCTCGTAAAAGAGACGAGGCTGAAAGAGTCGCTAGAGAGGTACAGGATCTAGCAAACTGCGATTCAATAGCAGTCATGGCAGATATCTCGCAAGAAGCCGATTGTATAAGGCTGATTGATGAGACAGTAAAATATTATGGCAGAATCGATGTTCTTGTCAATAATGCAGGTATCCAGCAAGACGTACCCTTCGAGGATACTTCAACACAACTATGGCAAAAAATAATAGCAGTTGATTTGACGGGGCCGTTTGTTTGCAGTAGAGAAGCAGTAAAGCATATGTTAAATCAAAGCCCAAAAGGCGGCTGCATAATAAACATCTCATCAGTTCACCAAATAATTCCAAAACCTCATTACCTTCCATATGCTACTTCAAAAGCGGGAATAGAAATGATGACCAAGACCATGGCTTTAGAGTTGGCGCAGGACAACATCAGAGTCAATTCAGTTGCTCCTGGGGCAATAGAAACAGACATGAATCAGGAGCTAAAAGAGGACAAGGCTGAACTAAACAAGGTGCTTAGGAGGATTCCTCTCCGACGGATAGGGACACCTGAGGAGATAGCAAACATGGTTGAATTTCTTGCATCAGATAAGGCAAGCTATGTTACTGGAAGTACTTTTTTTGTTGATGGAGGGATGACTCTGTACCCAGCATTTGGTCCGCCAGAGCATACGCACTGATCTTAGATATATGATACTATAAACTCTCGTCCATCATCTCAAGGGAATTTACAGAGTTCGCTTATGTCTTCAAGCCTTGGCTGATAACCTTCTTCTCCTGATGTTGTTAGATATGTCGACAACAGAGATCCTAACAGCTGATATGCCCGTCCTAAATGGGAAGGCTCCACTCCCTTCATCAGTAATAGGATTTATCCATTCATAGAATGTGTGCATGTGGAATCTACTCTCTGAGGTGAGTGTAGACAATAATAGATTACATTCCTCTACCCTATCAAATCGGCTTCGAGCAAGCATTTCTATTCCAGCTGTCCAGGGCCAAAATGTGTGGTTATGATACTCATAAGGCTTGAGGTGCCAAGGACCCGTGCTCTTAAGTTCAACTTCTGTCACCAGAGGCCATTTCTTCTTCCATACTCTGCTCTTGATAGCATCAAGGGCTCTATTGGCTCTGTCAAGATTCTCGTCACCAGTTTTTGCTAGAGAAACATTTTGTTCTCTGCTTGTCAAGTTGTCCCTTAGCGAGTTTTCTGAAACGGCGACTAGGTACAGAGAGGTATCTTGAGTAAGTGTACGATAGGGACCGCCAATGTGATGTGTTTCTTGTACATCTATGTATGCGCCATCCTCTTCCGACCATAGTTTCTGCTCTACGGCTTGGACTGCCCTATCTGCCATTCTGCTTATCTTATCAGACTCTTTTTGCTTATCAACAGCTAGCAACAAGTTCGATAGATTCTTTAATGCAAGTATCCAACACGCCTGACTGTAGACTATCTTACCAGCGCGAAGCACAGTATCCATCCAGTCTTCATTATGGTTTTGTTCTAGCAGTCCATCGTTGTCGACATCGCGTTTAGCAAGATAATTAACTGCTCGGAGCATTTTAGGAATTAGAAAATCGACTGACCTTGTTGGATCCGTTATTCCAAGTTTTAGCAGTAACCCAGAAACATAGTCTGAAGAATCTTTTGATGCAGTAGTTGAAACTTCGGGTGATTTATCTGATGGTATTTTGTGCTTTAGAGAATTATTCAAAATCCACGCGGTAGTTGAAAGCATCAATGCGGTAGAGTCGATGTCAGGGTTTTGCCCATATACTTCAGAGAATCCCGCCTGATATATGGTGGAAGGTAGTGCTCCTGAAAATTCCTTCTGCTTATCTTCTTTTGCCTCTTCGGACAAAAATTTCATTTCAGGTGAGCCTCTCCCATACAATAGTTTTTCTCTGCCAGGCTCTATTTGATGGGACCAGATCAGGTAGAGCTGCTGAAGAGCTGCAGCCATGTTGCCAGAGAGTGTCCAATCTCTTAGAATGTAGGATGCATCTCTGCACCAGATAGCCTGATAATGACCCCCGGGGTTTACCCCTTGAAGAGCGTGTTCCTCTGTCCTAGTCATAAAGGTGCCCGCTTTTGCAACGAATGAGTCCCATGAACCAGGCGGAATATTGTCCACCAATTACTATTCTTAGAGAACCAATATTTGCCTTTATTATTATGGGTCATGGAATTTAAACAAACAACCCTTTTGAGCGATACAAACCATTACCATAGAGTAGGAAGACAGTAGTTGAGCAAGATTGAAAATCTCAAGCACAGCGAAGTAGATCTTTCCAAGTACTTCAAATGCAGATCATGCGGAATGGAATTTGATAGTTTTGGAGATATGCAAAAACACATATTGACAGAGCATATGCAAAAAGGGGATATTCCTTAACAATTTTAAGCTATAATGGATACCTCTGGTTTCCAAAAACAACATGATATGACAAAAGAATGGCTGATAGTACCACATTATTATCTGCAGGCAAACGCTATTACATCAACAATTTTGCGTTGCTAACCCTTTACTAGTTTAGACCATATCCCTTAAGAGAAGTCATATTGCATACCAATTTTTCCTAGGATATCGCTAATAGCAATCCTTACTGCAGATATTCCTGTCCTAAATGGATATACTCCCCCACTGGTATCGTTAACCGGATTTAGCCACTCATAAAAGCAATGGGGATGTGGATGTCCTTCTGAGGCAAGAGTAGATAACAAAATATTGCATTCTTTGAGTTGACCGAATCGGCTTCGAGCAAGCATCTCAATTCCAGTTGTCCAGGGCCAAAATGTGTGGTTATGATACTCATAAGGCTTGAGGTGCCAAGGACCCGTAGCAACTAATTCTACCTCTGTAACAAGGGGCCATTTTTGCTTCCATGCCCTTTTGCGAATAGCTGTCAACGTACTTGTTAGCCTGTCATAATTGCCATTGCCATGACCATCTCCTTTACTATCAAGGCGGTTTGTTATCTCGGGCTGCAGCAGATTATTCTTTTTATTAGAATTGTAATAACTGCTATAGTTACGAATTGAAAGACTATCCATTCTAGTGTTCTCTGTCAAAGCTATCAAGTAAGTAGAAACATCTTGAGTAAGTGTACGATAAGGACCGCCAATGTGATGTGTTTCTTGTACATCTATGTATGCGCCATCCTCTTCTGACCATAGTTTCTGCTCTACTCCTCTAATTGTTGCATTTGCCAATTTCAATATTTTCTGTACTGATCCCTTTCTTTTATCCAACAGTTGCATTAAAATGGAGAAGTTGGTCAATGCCAATATCCAACACGCCTGGCTGTAGACTATCTTACCAGCCCTCATTATGCTATCCATCCAGTCTTCATTATGATTCTGTTCAAGGAGGCCATCACCATCAATATCCCGAGTGGCGAGGTATTCTATTGCTGTCTGCATCCTTGGTATGGTGAAGTCTAGCACCTCCTCGACTTGATTCCTGAAAGAAGAACGAGCAGTTACTTTACTCGAAATAGAGGAGGAGGCGATGGCATCATGCTTATCATCCTCTGCTAAGAGCCTTGATAAGAGCCAAGAAGTAGACGAGATCATCAATGCAGTAGAATCGATATCTGGGTTCTTGCCAAAGACTTCACATAATTTTCGTGTGTGATATATCGACGTGGGAAGTGAGCCTCTGAATCTTTTTTTGATTTTTTCATCAGCTAGAATTGGTTTAAAGTTCATTTCAGGGGATCCTCTCCCAAAAACTATCCTATCATCACTAGCCCACCCTATTTGGTGAGACCATATTACAAGAATCTCGTTCAGAATGTCTTGTATTCTGCCTGATAGAAACCAATCTTTGAGAATATAGGAGGAATCTCGGCACCATACACCAGTGTAATACCCTCCAGGATTAGCCGCTTGAAGCGCATGATCTTCAGTTTTTTGTATAAAATTCGCTAGCCTTTTGGAGAATTCTTGACGATCAATGGAAGCTTCGCTAGAGTCAAATGATGCACTAGTCGTGTCTAGATCCCCCTTTCCTTTACCTTTATTTCTTCCCGCTAAATGAAATTGATGAAAAAGCGGATCGCTGCTTTATCAATTCACAACTTTTATCAGCCATATTGCATTTACTATCATTACAAGCAGATTGGAGCATAAAGATGGTTCAGCAGATTATAATTGCAGGCTCTGTGGAGAGCATTTTGATAGTTTTGGAGATATGCAGCGTCATGAATTGATCAAGCATGTACAAGGCGATATTGGTAATCAATCAGAAAAATAGAGCGTCTACCTTCCTACTTTGCATATATGCTCTCTAACTTATAATGTGCTAATCCTGCTTGTTTTTCTCTCTTTTATTATTCCTTCATCCCTGCCAAAGGGGTGCCCGCCAAATCCATGTCGCATCAGCGCAATCGATCTGTACGCATCACTTTCATTCATTCTAGATTTGAATAACTCCATTATTGATTGCGATATCACTGGTATCGGAATCTCCTTATTAATGGCGTCTTGGACTAACCAGTTTACCTCGCCTGTATCTTCTATGTAGCTTTGAGTTTTTGCTAAGCCTTGCTCCCTCAGTCCTTTTTCCATAAGCTCTACAAGCCAGCCTCTGATCACAGAACCATTTGACCAATTCTTAAAAATGGCAGCCAAGTCCAGCTCAAAGCCACTTCTACTTAAAAGCTCAACGCCTTCTCCAATTGATTGCAGCATACCAAATTCAATTCCGTTGTGTACTAACTTTACAAAGTGACCGGTTCCTGCCTTGCCTGTGTAGATATACCCATCTTTGACTGCTAGTGCTGTCAAAATAGGCTCTGCTATTCTAACTCCCTCTTTTTTACCGCCAACCATAAAACAGGCGCCGTATCTAGCACCTTCTAATCCTCCGCTTGTGCCGCAATCCAGAAAATATATGCCTTTTTCAGAGATTTTCTTCTCCCTTTGAATGGAATCTAGATAAAAAGAGTTGCCGCCGTCCATCAGTACATCTCCTTTTTCAAGGAAAGGTACCAGTTCATTTAGCACCGAATCCACAGTTGGGCCAGCAGGCAATGAAAGATATATTACTCTTGGATGTTTTAGGAAATCCACGAAGGATTCATAGTCGTTAACTACTCTGATGTCCTGCTTTTCAAGTTCTGGCTTTTTGCTACGTGCTTTCCCTATTACTGCTATTTTTTTCTCATTAGCTTGTAAGGCTAGGTTTCCGCCCATCTTGCCTAGTCCAATTATTCCAAGCTGCAATGTGATTAGTAGCCGCCTCCTCTTCCTAGTCTTTTCCTTGGGTCAGTAAACCCTCCAAACGCCAGAAATTCTACCATTTCGTTTCCATCATTTGTTATGGAATGGCTGGTTTTTTCGGGTATGTAAATAACGTCTCCATCTCTGAACTTGGCACTCTCATCAGCTATAGTTATGTGTCCAGTGCCGTTAATTATGTAATATATCTCCTCATGGTCCTGATGTTCATGCCTCTCATATGAAAGGCTTGGCTGCAACTTTGCTAGTGAAACGTAAGTTATACTTTTTAAACATCGGAACTTTGGGTCGACTTCAGCATCTATATCTCCATGAGTTTTGGTATCCATGGAAAGCAACCGCCAATCTAATCCGCTCTTGTGTGCTATAGTAGGGTAGACGCTCCTCCAGTTCCTGACTATTAGAGCCAATGATTAGTCACTAAGCAACAAGTTATTTTACTATATCAAACAGTATTGCTCTAGCAGGAGAGCCGTCTACCCCCTTAAGCGGCAAAGGCAAACATACAAAGAACATCCTGCTACCGGCAAACTCCTCAAAGTTAGCAAGGTTTTCAATTATACCAATGTTCTTGGCAAGTAATAGCTTGTGAACAGGGGCATCTTTTATTCCATATTTTTCTACGCTTGCAGTGTCAACGCCAATGCACTTGACTTTATGCTCCACCATCCATTCGGCTGCAGAAACTTCAAGATATGTAAAATCAGTTAGGCGATCACTGGTACCCGTGTATATTAGAATAATGTCGTTGGTTCTAATGTCATAGCCAGAAAAATCCTCCGCGGTTATACTCTTTTTACCTGAAGCATCGATGATCGTGGCTTCGCCAATAAACTTGCAAAGTGGTTCCCTGTCTATAGTGTTGCCCTCTTGCAGAAAATGCCACTGCGCATCGACATGGGTTCCAGTGTGAGAGCCAAACGTAATTCTGGTGATATTTGCATTATTGTCTTTGATTGTAGCATGAGACTCGAATTTTGGCTTAGGGTCCCCTGGGTAGACCCGCATATCTTGACTTATTGTGCGAGTCAAATCATGGATTTTCAATAGTTTCAAAAGAGCCATCCTCTTTTGCCTTGTAGTATGTATTTGCGTGCTTGGTGAAAAGTCCTACCTCAACTACACCTGCAATGTTTTTGAGCACGACTTCTTGCTGCCTGATATCTGTTGGGTAGTCAAATAAGGTGTCTAGGATAAAGTTGCCGTTCTCTGTAACGTACGGGTAACCTTCCTTTAGCATCCTCATTTGGGGCCCGCCGCCTATATCTTCAAGCTTTTTCCTAACTATATGAATTGCAAAAGGATGTGTTTCAATTGGAACTGGCCAACTAAAAGTAGGCAGAAATTTGCTGGATTCTGCTGCAATTACGATCTGCTTGGCTGATGAGTGTACTATTTTCTCCCGCAAAAGCGCGCCGCCACCGCCTTTTATCATATTAAATTTTGCATCAATCTGATCAGCCCCATCAAAAACAACATCAATTTCCGGCATCCTATCGACATCAACTAGCTTTAGTCCGCCCCACTGCGCTTCTAGTTTGATCTGAAATGAAGTCGGGATACACTCAAGGGTATTCTTGCCATCAAAATTTGCCATCTCTCTTACAATAGCGGCTGCCATTGGGCCACTTCCAAGGCCAATGAGTTGATTGGATCTTACGAATCGTTGTACTGCTTCCTGGGCTAAATTTTTAGCAGCCTGTTGAAATGAGCCGGGGATCCAGTTTGTTTCCTGCGAGCCCGCATACATGGCCTAGCTTGGGCTATATGAATTAAAAGAGTTGCAACAAGTGAGCTGTATTCATACAGAAGTCGCTACTTCTCCGTTAACAGGTTCAGCCTTGAAATGTGGCATCACTTTTTTGCTAAACGTTTGGATAAATTTTATCTCATCTGGGCTAGTGCTATGGATATGGACCCTTGTAAATCCTGCTTTGAAGTAATCCTCTATTGATTTTATGCAATCTTCAATTGAGGTTGTTATTTGAATGGCTTGCTTTAGTTTTTCGTCGGGGACTTCCTTTTCCGCTTTTCTCTGCAACTTTCTAGGGTCGCTGATGTCAGAATCAAATATATTCTTAATCAGGGTCGCTCGCCAAAAGGTTGCAGACTTGAATGCCTCTTCATAATCCTCGGAGAAGGATACCTTGTATTCGGCTATCTTTTCTAAAGAATTTAAGTCTCTTCCCTCCCTTTTTGCAGTCGAATCGAAAACACGAAGTACCTTTCCTGCTTCAGCCGGTGCCAAATATGATATCAAGCCATCCGAGTATTTTGCAGCAACTTTTGTTGCCTGTTGTCCTGTGGCCGCCATGTAGATTGAGATCCTGCCAGAGGGCAGAGTGTACAATTTGGCGTTTCGGATAAGAAAATACTCTCCATTGAAATTTACAAATCCTTGATCGGCTTCTCCTTGACCCCACAGTTGCCTGATTACATAGATTGCTTCCTCAGTTCTCGTAAGTCTTGCCCGGGGCCTTGGCCAATCAAATCCAAGCGGTGACTCGTTCATAGATTCTCCGCTACCCAAACCAAGCCCAATTCTACCAGGATAAAGCACATCAAGGGATGCAAAAGCTTGAGCGATAATGGCCGGATGATAGCGGTAGACTGGTGCAGTAACGCCAGTTACAAATTGCATTCTTTTTGTGTGCTCGGCAGCAGCTGCAATCCAGATCCAAGTAAAGTTGCCGTAGGCATTGTCATGCCACCATGGATGGAAGTGGTCGCTTGTCATTGTTGTCGTGAAGCCGCCTTTTTCTGCCTCTACAACAAATTTCAGTAATTGATGCATTGAATACTGTTCATGCGCGGCCCAGTATCCTATTGAAACCATCATCATATAACGACCTGCTAATGGCAAGAATGTTTCTAATGATAGTTCTATCTATTTAAGAAACGGTTACCTTATCCCTAATAGTTCAGGATCTTGTAATAACAACTCTTGTAGCCCTCAACCGACAACGTGACATCTACGAGCACATATGTATATACTATATACAAGAGTGGAAAAATAATAGGAGGAGAAGAAGCTAAACACTTGACTGTTATCGTCAATTTGTTTCGCTTTCTTTCTTTTCTTGCGTATATGCATATGAGCCTTATGAGCCCGATAAGTCATAAATACAATACTGCGTAGCAAACTTTTGCAGAAATAGAACGATTGATGTGATCCTCTATGGTGATAGAATACTCTGACTTTCCTTTCTGGCTTCGCTTTGCACATTTCATCAATGTAATATTTTTAACTTTGCTGATTCGTAGCGGAATTGAAATTCTGGCAGCTCTTCCAAAGCTATATTGGAAAGATCATGCGCTGCCAGGTAGTGAGTGGATCAAGTTCACTAAAAGAGAGGTACCAAAAGATAGGTTATGGATCTCATTAGAAGAAGAAGAATCGTTCTCGCCATGGATTGCATTGCCGGGCGGCAAGAACCTCGGCCTTGGAAGGCATTGGCACTTTTTTTCAGCTATATTTTGGGGTTTAAATGGCATCTTCTATTATGTTTTGCTTTTTACAAGCGGCGAATGGGTACGTTTGATCCCAACCTCGCCATCTATTTTCTCCGAGGCGCTCAAAACGGCACTTATTTACGCAAGCCTACAATCGCCTCCACCAGGCGACCCATATAATCCTCTGCAGCAGCTTACATACTTTGGAGTTGTCTTCATGCTTGGACCATTCATGATAGCTACGGGGGCGGCCATGTCGCCTGCAATCGATGCAAGATTTCCAAGGTATCCTAAAATATTTGGAGGGCGTCAGGCAGCAAGAAGCCTCCACTTCCTAGGAATGGTAGCTTTTGTCTTGTTTGTAATTGCCCATATCTTATTGGTTATTGTTGAGCGATTTCCCGAGAACATGGGAAATATCCTTTTAGGCAGTGGAGAAGGAATTAGCTTGTTTGCTGCAATTAGATTATTCGCGTTCTACGCTGCAGTCGTTGTTACTATTTATGTTTGGGCTACCTCTGTCTCTGTGAGAAAGCCAAGATTGGTACAAAATGCATTGGACAAAGTCATAGTATCAGCAAAATGGCTATTTCTTCGTAAACTTGTATCTAGGCAATACTTCCAAAAATCTAGTCTTTCTCCTTTCTTCAGAGTAAATGGCTATCCTCCAGATACCGAAGAATACAAGGAGCTTTTGGAGAACAACTTTGCCAACTGGAAGCTCAAAGTTTGTGGATTGGTAGAGAATCCTTTTGGGACTTTCAGTTGCAGATTTGCAAAAAATGCCAAAACAGACACAAATAACTGAGCACTATTGCATTCAAGGATGGACTGCAATAGGAGGATGGACAGGAGTACCAATGAGCTATATTATGATGCTCTGCAAACCACTTTCAAATGCACGCGATGCGGTCTTTCATTCATACCAGTATACTGAAGGATATGAGTTCTATGAGGTATTAGATGTAGACGTTGTAAATCATCCACAGACAATACTGGCTTATGAGATGAATAATCAACCTCTGGATATTGGACACGGAGCGCCTCTTCGTCTGAGAGTCGAGACTCAGCTAGGTTATAAAATGGTAAAGTGGCTCAAATCGATAGAATTTGTGAATGATTACAAGCATATTGGTTTAGGACAAGGAGGTTGGCGTGAAGATCATATGTATTATAGTCCTCGTGCCGGAATTTAGCTCAATAAGCAAGTACCCGTATAATAGATGTTCGAAACTGACATATATCTAAAAACTTTTAGAAGAATCATGTGCTTTGCATTAAATTAATACTCCATTCTGGTGGATCATGATATACTGTTAGAATCCCATATTGATGGCCGTTGGCAACATTAGAAACAGAATTTCTCTACCCTATACAATGATAAAGAGATGATTTCCAGCTTTACGGGCTCTACTACTGAATTGATTTTCGCACTAATAATACTAAAGGACA
>JBKPEN010000254.1:0-1181 GCA_046728425.1 Thermoproteota archaeon | reverse complement strand
ATTTAACAAAATACTAATTGTTGGACTTGGTCAATTAGGACTACCTGTAGCAAAATATGTTAAGGAGAAAGGATTTGACGATGTCTATGGATACGATATTAGCCCTAAAGCAATAGATCGTGCAGAAAAAACTGCAGGCATAAAGAAAGCTACTGATTTTAGTGATTTTGATGTTTATATTGTTTGTGTGTCTACGCATAAACCTGAAGATATGTTCTCGCCATATATAGAAGGTTTATTGTCTGTAGTTGATAGGATCTCAAAGGAAGCAAAGAGAGACGGAGCACTTGTATCAATAGAAAGCACTATTCCAAGAGGTACTTCAAGCAAAGTACTTGAAATACTTGGTCATAGATTACATGTAGCTCATGCACCGCATAGATGGTATGCATTAGAAGAGAAAGAACATGGTGTAAACCAACTTCGTGTAGTTGGAGGAGTTTATGATTGCTGCCTTGAAGCAGCAATGCAGTTCTATAACGGAAATAGTAGTAGCTGTGTAGGTAGTGGTAGTAGTAGTGATGATAGTCGTAGTAGTATTTGTACAGGTAATAATAGTAATAGTAATAGTAATAATCAGGATGATGACGAAGAAAATAATAATAATAGTAACACTAACACTACCATTACAAGAAGAAGTCTTGGCATTCCTATGCACCCAGTATCAAAAATAGATATTGCTGAAATGACAAAGACTATAGAGAATGCACATAGATATCTACAAATTGCATTTGCCGAAGATCTTTATCTTTATTGTCAAGCAAATAACATAAACTTTTCAGAACTACGAGACGCTCTTAATACTAAATGGAATGTAAATATTCTAGAACCAAGAGAGGGAATTGGAGGACATTGTCTACCAAAAGATACTCGCATGTTCTTACAATCTTCGAAATCTATAAAGAGTAAAATATTAACAGCTGCTGTGGAAGTAGATCAAGACTATAGAAGATATAGACAGCAATTAGCAAGCAATGACAATTTAGTGTCGTCTCAAATTAATATATCTGAAAGCAAAATTTAATCTATATAGATTGACATAAAATATACCAAGTCTGAGATTGTTGGCGGTCAACCGTCCAAAGTGTAGAAGTAAATGAATACCGCAGTAGCATCGATATGGTAGTATTACTAGTATTATCAGAATTATTGCCACTTATTTTCTTGCTTGCCTGCAACCC
>JBKPEN010000296.1:0-7126 GCA_046728425.1 Thermoproteota archaeon | reverse complement strand
CTAAGCGGTCTATATCACTGGTTTATGAACAACGCGAACCAATGTCCATATCTAGCGAAGTATCTAGATTTCAAATGGCTGCAATTTATGGCTAGGCGGGTTGCAGTTACCTCTAAATCCTGATGATATATACATGAATCTATATTAGATCTGACTCCACCCCCGTAAACGACCGACACATAACCCTTCCAGCTCCATATTAGAATCCCTGTTAGATGCATTGTTGTTCAGGGGGCCACTCAGAACTACATTGCGTCTAAAAACGCTGAAGATTTTCTCTTGAACCCTTCTGACCGTAACTTTTTATCACTCTTTACATTGACTAAATGCTGTAAACAATAGATGTTGGAAAGAGGCTAATCAAGAATGCTAAAGAAGTGACAATAGCCGCTTGGCAAAGACAATTAGTGTGTAACGCAACTGTTTTTACAAACAAGAAATGCGACTGCAAATCTGTCGATAGAGGAAGAAGACTGTTGCAGCTATATGATCATACTTGGCAAAAAAACCTAATAATGCGTCAAGCATCTTATTATGGCTAAAGTCTCCGTCAGAAACATAAACGTCCAGTTGGGAGTTCTAGCCAGCTGCATTAAAATTGCAGCATAAAAAGGGTAGAGCGAGGATTCGCACAGGAGAAAGAGATTGATATGACTCAAAGGTGTAAGCTGAATTGTAATAATTACTGTCTCCGTCCCGCATTTTAGAACGCCAAATACTGTTTCTAGCTTCTTATCTATTTTGTTAGATATATAACTCCTGATTTATATTGCCAGTCGACTAATTGTATGTTGACTAATGTCATACGGAACAACATATGGAACAGGCAACCGCTTTCGTGGCGGAAACTTCGGTCCAAAACCTGTAGAAACAGGTAAAGAATACGACGTGCAAATTACAGAAACAAGCAGACAAGGTGACGGCATAGCTAAAGTTCAAGGATTTGTTATTTTTGTGAAAAATGCAAAAGTGGGACAGAGTACAAAGATAAAGATCACAAATGTGGGTCCACGGTTTGCTACTGCAGAACTTGTAGCACCGCAGGAAGCACAACCACAACCGCCACAGTAACAAAAAAGAAAAGAATTCGAACCATTGACAAAAAGATGTGGCAACTCCATATATGATGAGAAAGTACCACGTTCTTGTTTTTTCAAACTTTTGAAGTCTCATATTTCCATCCATGCGGAGTCTATTCTCCTTCTCTTTTCATTCACATGATAGAGTATGTGTCGTATCTAGAGTATTCGAATTGTGAAAACCTCATTTGTGGCGAACATAGGGGATATTTTTTGGCAGCCATAATATGCGCCTTTAGATCGACTAAGCAGTGAATCCTTTTGTGTCATGATTGAAAGCTCATATCATTTCGAACGATTTAGGTTTGAGACATGATATTGTCATCATTAGTGTTGTTTATATAAGTGAGTCACATATCTAACATTATTAACACGTAATAAATTCAAAGAAGTTAATTCTTCTTCTGACCTGTCATAGTAATGCAAACTTCAATCCAGTGTAGCATGTGTAATAGTGGTCGTCTGGTTACAGACATAGAATCCGCCGAAGTCGTTTGTGAGAGTTGCGGCCTAGTGTCGGCAGGTAAAGCAATCGAAAATCCTGCAATGTGGATGACATTTGAATCCGATAATGGTAGCAATAATCGCCAAAGAGGCGGCTTGCCAAATTCTCTTGCGTTCCATGATATGGGGCTGTCCACAATTATTGGAGGCCAAAATAAAGATTCAACAGGACAAGCATTGAATACTTATGTGAATTCTTCAATACAAAGGTTAAGGACATGGGATGCAAGAAGCAGATCCAATATATCTGGACATAGAAATCTGATGCAAGCCTTCAATGAACTGAGCAGGCTAAAGGATAAACTCGGTCTAACAAATACAATTGTGGAGAAGGCCGCCTACATATACAGAAAAGCTGGAGAGAAGCATATGATAAGGGGAAGGTCCATATCAGCCATTTTGGCTGCGGCCATATACATAGCATGCAGGGAACTGGGTGCTCCAAAATCGCTCCGTGAAATGACCGAGAGCAGCAAGGTTAAATCCAAGATGATAAGACACTGTTATATGCTGCTAGCTCTAGAATTAGATGTCAAAGTTCCACTAATAGAGCCCTCAAAGTATGTCGCAAGGATAGCGAACAAAGCAGGAATTAGCGAAAAGACCAAAAGAATTGCCCTTACTATGATGGAAGAAATCACTAAGAATGAAATATCAGCCGGAAAGAACCCTGTAGCTCTAGCAGCAACAGTATTGTATCTATCTTGTCTGGTCAGCAATGAGAATCAAACTCAGATGAATATTGCAGCTGCTGCAGGTATAACAGAGGTAACCATTAGAAAAAGATTAAAGGACTTGAAGAACAAAGATTGCTTAAGTGCGACGATGATGATGCAGGAGATGTTGTTTTAGATGCCCATGTTGATGTTAAAATGCAAAAGCTGCGGGGAGGTATTTCCAGGAGTTTATGTGCCTGAAGGCAGTACTGACGACTTTAAATTGTCTGTCACAAGCTCTGACATGTCTCACAGTTGTTCAAGAGGACACAAAAATGAGTACGTTACGGAAGAATATATGGATTGGTCGTAAGAAATTGTCATCTCTCCCTTCGAGCTACAAATCAAAGATACCTGTGATTATTGTAACTTATCCGCATGCTTTCGCAGTGGAAGAAGCAAAAAGTCTTGTGGATTCATCAGATCGCTCAATTGTTGGAGCATTTAGTCAAAAATACCTGAATCATTCTCACTATGGAATTGGCTCAGGAAAAGCTGAGCAGATAAAGGAATTTGTTAGAGAATCCAAAGCAGAACAGATAGTAGTTGATGAGCACCTTACATCAAGACAAACATACAATCTTGAAAAACTTACCGGAGTACCAGTAATCGACAGAGAACGCCTGATACTTGACATATTTTATACTCGGGCTACTACAACAGAAGCAAAACTACAGATTGAATTGGCTGAAATCCAATACGAAATGCCTCGGGTCAGGGAAAATGCTAAGTTGACTTCGGGGAGCGAGCGCGCTGGTAAAGGGGGTATGGGAGAATACATAGTAGATGTAAAATTCCGCGATTTAAAAAGACGTATTTCATTTATCAAAGGGAAATTAAATGACGCTCATCGAAAACGTGAATTATACCATCAGCAGAGAATAAAGACTGGCATGCCCGTTGTTTCGTTGATTGGCTATACGAGTTCCGGAAAGACTACTCTGTTCAACTTGCTTACATCAGAACACAAGGAAACGTCTGCCAGCCTGTTTACGACACTGTCCACAACTACTAGACTGTTGAAAATAGATAATAGAGAAATCCTGCTCACAGATACTGTTGGATTCATAAGCAGGCTTCCGACATACATGATAGACGCATTCAAGTCAACACTGGAAGAATCACTTGCGGCAGACCTAATTTTGCTTTTGATCGATGCATCAGAGGATTTACAAGATATTAGAATAAAGCATTCAGCTTGCAGAGAAGTACTTGAGCAGCTAAAGGTAGACAGGTCGAAGATCCTGATGGTTTTTACCAAGTGTGACAGGCTAAATTCACAAGAGATGGCAAGGAAAATATCTGAGGTTTTAGGGATATCAAATCTAGTACTTATATCATCTAAATCTGGCTATGGAATTACTAAATTAAAGAGCATAATTAGCCAACACTCATATGCTGTTAGTAGAGCCAAGTGATTGGATGCGATATCACTACTCGAAAATCTAAGCATGACCTGTTATTTTTTAAGACTTAAAAACTGACTAAATTAGAAAGAAAAAAAGCGTGCAGAATTTGCGGCGTTATGTCTGTACTGTTTGTATTCATATCCATCTCATCAGGCTTTCGGAATTCATGCTGCTCAGTGTAACCTGAGTGTCTCAGTACGCCAAGAAGTTAAACAGTAGCTGCTAGTTTGGATTGGCTACTGGCCATATACTTGATTGTGATTCTGGCTTGTCTCTTGTGCCGTCCCCTGATCCGGAATCTCTACGGGAGAGTCAACTAGTGGCTGGCTGGCTGCTCAGGGGTAAATCAGACGGCACACGTTATTGTCAAGATCTGAATCAATATGATGTTGATTTATCGTGCTCCCCTAGATTAGGTATCTCCATTGGATCAAAGCAAAGTTGGCACTTTGCTGCACTAGAATGCCCAATTGTTTGCGTTTTTTATATAACCAGCAGATTTTAAATGCTACCACAATATCTGTTCGCATTCGCACCTTCCGCCAAACTTGGTTGTCCTGCCACATCTTAGACAGACGGATGGCGGCTGGGGATTTTCTGCATCATCAAACATGTCTTGTCAACCTATTTTCGGGAGCGCCTGGTGTGAGTAATCCGCCCAGCTCTCTAGAGGTTTCAAGGAATTTAATCCCATTGCTTGTAGTCCGATACATCTCTCCCTCGACGTCATGTGCCATGAGGCCATTTTGAATCAACATTGCTAGGTACTCTTTTAACTGGGCATATGAAAGAAATGCCTTATACATAATCTTGGTCTTGGTAGCGCCACCGTTTGCTGCTTCTAAAATGTTAGAAGCAAGTTCTGTTCTACTCCTGTATTTCATTCTTATCGATCTATGATAAGCAATGCGACTATATATGCAAGCCCGATACATTGTTGTACAACTATGTATGTATCCTTGATTGTCAGTATTATAGCTAGCATAATCACATTTCAATAACCAAAGCGGCAACCATTAGGAGTGCACATAAAGTTTAGAATTATTAAGCCAAGTATTAATTGTAGAGACAAACGCGTCTTCGTGCGCTTACGCCAAAAAAAGTTTGCGGCAGTGTCCTCTTTGTGGCTACATAATGGGCAAGCAAATAGAACACAATGCGCTATCTACTTTAGCAGCTCTGCCCTTTAGACAGATAATAAGGAGCAGCCCAAAAAGCGAGCTTAGATCATGGGTTCATATCCTACCCGGTCCATCTTTTACTACAGGTAACTACTGCACTATTTTGAGTTAAGGGTTAAGAGTATCAAAGGCGTAATGCTATTTTATGGATACTAGAGAGTATGATCAATTAGACGCACTCAGCTCCAGCTCCAATATGGAAATCAGCCTATTGAGTGTGATAATTAAGAATCTGAAAGAGCGCGTAGAATCACTGGAGCGTAATCAGACTGACCTGATGGACAAAATCAATGCCTTTGAAAGGGAAAAGACAGGTTAGCAAGATCAGAAACACACATAGTACACTCTCTTCTTGATAACTATTCATTCGGCACACACGTTATTACTTGTTATGATGTGTTTTTTTGTTGATACTAATTTTGCACCCGAAAAAATATTGTAGGTTGGATTAGATGATGGTTGAGCCTTTTTCGACTATGAGTTGTGAAGTATGGAACTAGAAATAGGCTTGTTACATTGGGGAGCAACTGTTATAGGTAATCTTTAGTTGGGTTTTTAGACAGTTGGTCGGTTCCTTAACTTCTTGGGATAGAATGGTAACTCGTAACGATGGATTATTACTTGTAAGAACCATCTATGTCAAATGGTTAAGTAGTCTCTTCACATAATGTAAGTATGACCTCAGGAAAATTTTTCAACAAAGGTGTGAAGGCGCTTGATTCGCCTCACGTAGGGCATGTGGTAAGAGAAACGGATGACAAGATTGTAGTATTCGGTGGAGGAGACGATAGATATGATATTCCCAAATCTCAAATCAGGTTCACTAGCGGCAATGTTTTGATAGACTTGCCGATAAACGATCTTGCAAAAAGATACAAGGTTAGCAGAGGAGAACCTCTTCCAACAGGAAAGGCAACAAAGGACCCTTGGACTATACCGGAGAATGTAGACCTCGCAACCTATGAAAGACAGTACCCAAAGTCCTTATTCAATAAAGGTGTGAGGACAGACAATGCAGACCATGTCGGACATGTGGTAAGAGAAACGGATGACAAGATTGTAGTATTTGGGCACTACGACTATCGGTTTGATATACCAAAATCTGAGATAGTGGCAGCAGGCAGAAATGTTATAGTGGGAATAGACTTTCCTGAGCTACTAAAGTATAAGGTAGAGAGAAACGCACCGCTACCAACAGGGGAGCCAATAGACAAGCTGGCTGATGAGGAAGAAGGGCAGAAATAAGTCATCACATACTCTATTTTCTTCCATTACCTCAACTTTATCCACGGACTAGCTTTGGCATCTGCCAGCTAGGTTATGTTGAGTTTGGTACCAGTTAAGCTTGATCTAATTGTGTGGAAATAGAACGCAGCGAGCATGGTTGCCTACCTTCTGACTTTAAGGTTGGTCCTTACCAGATAATGTCTTAATTACATCTGGCAAAAATGTTGCTCCCTCCGTTTCTATCTCTCTTACCTATAAATTTTTGAATTCAAATTCAAAATCGTCTACTCTGAAACTAGCTCTTGTGCTCGAATCTATTCTGTAGTCGTCAGGTCTGTCGCAGTAGCTTTCATCCGTTTTCTATTCGCCGTTATGAATCCACATTTATTTTAGGACAAGGTATAGACTACTAGTCCATTGTTATAAGATTATGGCCGCACGAACGAATTTCGAGCAGGCATACACACTAATCTTCGATAAGAATACAGCATCATGGAGTTAATTTAATTGGCGACCAATAATAATAACATCATTATTAGAAACATCACATCAGAAGATATTCCTGATATTGTGGAACTACAGAAACAATCTTTTCCCATTATGGCTAAAGATGGGGTAATTTGGCATGAACATCATCTTGAAAGTCATATCAGAATATTTCCGGAGGGACAGTTTTGCGCGGAGTTAGGCGGAAAAATAATAGCCTCTTCAAGCAGCCTTGTAACTTCACTTACACCAGATTACCTGGAACACACTTGGAAACAGGCTACGGCTTATGGGATGTTTACAAACCATACCCTCAAAGGTGATAGCCTTTATGGAGCAGATATATCAACACATCCCGACTCCAGAGGGCTAGGTATTGCGACTATGCTTTATGAGGCCAGAAAGAAATTAGTTGTTAGGTTGAATCTAAGAAGAATGATAGCAGGCGGAAGACTATTCAACTACTGTGAATATGCAAAAAAGATGTCTGCTCAAGAATATGCTGAAAAGGTTGTCAAGGGAGA
>JBKPEN010000188.1:0-7487 GCA_046728425.1 Thermoproteota archaeon | reverse complement strand
GGATACAACAACAACTCTTTCACTCTCTTTCCGTCAAATCAATCAACGAGTGTATCATCGTTAGTTGACAAGACTAATGTTACCCTTAGAGGAATGGTTGATGACCTGGGCAATCCAGGAAGATGGAATCAGCTGCTGCAGCCTGCTCTTGATGACCTAAATAGACGCCATCCAGACATGAACATACAGATACAATATACTGATTATCCTTATAATATTACAAGAGATAGAATTTTGGATAGATTATCAAATGGCGATTCTGTAGACATTGTATCTGTAGATCAAATTTGGCTTGGTGAATTTGCAGAGAAGGGTTTGATAAGTAATCTAACTGATGACTTTGAGCAATGGGGTAGACTCGATGATTTGTATGAGGCAAACCTAGATGGTTGTGTGTATAATAACACTATCTATGCTCTATGGCTGTGGACTGACATCAGAGGTATGTGGTATTGGAAGGACATGCTGCAAGAAGCAGGAGTTGATCCGGAATCGTTGAAAACTTGGGATGGATACATCTCTGCTGCAGTGAAGTTGAATGATTTCTTTGGAGATAGAATAACTCAAGGAGTACATCTTAGAAATGCTCCACATGAACCAGATATGTGGTATCCATATCTTTGGATGCTTGGAGGAGAAATACTAGAGCTTCGTCAAGGTCACCCTACAAAAGGTGTCTATTGGTTTCCATCGTATAATAGCTCTGAAGGAGTCAGAGCAATGGAGTTTTTGAAACAGCAGGTTGATGCAGGTGTTAAGCCGCAAAATAGACAGTTGGAAAAAGCATTTGTCAATAGGAATTTTTCAGTAATGTTAGGTGGCTCTTGGATGCCAGGAGAATTTCCAAGAGAATCTTGGCCAACATTGGAACAGCAACTTGGATTTATTCCCATGTTTCCAGTACCTAATGCGACGACTCAGACTTCAACTATGATGGGAGGATGGGAGTTAGCTATACCTTCTACATCGCAACATAGCGACTTGTCATGGGAGTTGATAACTATAATGGCTCAGCCAGAAATACTGGGTCCATTTATACAACAGTATGGCTATTTGCCGACACAGCGAACGTTAGGTGATGGTCCATCCTCTGAACCACTAAAGCAATCGGTTCCATACTTTGATGAAATGGTTTCAATGATTCCATATGGACGAAGTAGACCAAATATTCCTGAATATCCAGAGATAGCGGAGCAGGTTACTCAAGCTATACAACAAGTTTACAACGGATCTGCGTCACCAAGAGATGCTCTTGATATGGCAGCTGCCAAGTCTGCCGCTTCATTAGGATGGAAATGACTCTCAATGGTCGTAGCGATGTAATTGAGGTCAACAATGCCGCATCTGTACCAACAACTGTATCTACAGTGCAGCACACAAGAATCCCTACATACAAAATAGACCCTATATTCGTTAATAGCTGGTCACCTAGATCTATGTCCAGCGAGGAATTATCTGATGATGATCTAATGAGCCTCTTTGAAGCTGCAAGACGGGCACCTTCTGGCGATTCCAGATACCTTTGATGTTTGGCAATGATCGCGATTGGCAAAAAAGGACCAAGAGAGAAGCTTCCACCAAAGCTTCAAGAGAAGGAATTTCCAAATGATAGAAAGCCTTTATCAGAAACTGTAATGGAAGGAAATTTTGAGGAGAAAAACACATACATGAACAATTTAAGAACCGCTAGACTGAAAATACTGAATAATTCTGTTCTGCCTGCAGTCACTTCTTCCATGCCTAAGAATAGTGGAGAGTCCGGCGAAGGGGCACCAGCTCGAAGCGCCGCTCATCTAGTTATTCGGTGCTTGGAGAACAAAGGTGTGGTGTGGAGTATGTCTTCGGCCTGCCTGGTGAAGAAAATATCCAATTCATCGACGCCTTAAGGGGCTCGTAGTTATTATTACTATTCGAATTCACGTTGGTGTGCTGCTTTGACATGTACATTGAGGAAATCTGACAAAGGTCCTTTGATTTCTTTAACATTCTGTTCAAATAATACCATTTCAGCTGCAGCCGTAGATATTCTCTTTCCTTCCTTCCTGCAATAGATATTTACCTTGAATCTTTCATCATCAAGCTTTGGAAAATCAGATCTATAGTGAGCTCCTCTACTCTCTTGTCGCATTAAGGCACTTCTAATTATGGCTTCGCAAGCAACTAGTGATGATTTTACCTGCAAAGTTATAACAATATTTTCAGAATTATTGTCATCAATTTTGGATACTTCTATAATATTATGTTTAGAATAGAACTCATTCTTTAATTCCAAAATTCTTTTCAATCCATTTTGGAGCCTTGTCTCCTCTCTTATTATTCCTGCACTCTGTTTCATTAGTTCTTGTATTTCATTACGAAATCTAATTGGTTCCTTAGCTACAGAAATTCCTTCATAATAATCATCAACAAATCCTTCTTCTTTTTTCTGATTGTTATCTACATTCGATTGTAGCGGTGATGGCGCCTCAGTTTTCTTTGCCAATCTTGCTGCCTCTTCACCAGCAATTTTTCCAAAAACCATTGTGTCTAGCAAGCTATTTCCACCTAAACGATTAGCACCATGAATCTGACTTATTACTTCGCCAACAGCAAATAAACCCTTGATCTTTGTTCTACACTTTATATCTACTACGACTCCACCCATCGAGTAATGTGCAGTAGGAGCAACCTCCATTTTCTCTTTAGATATATCAATTCCATCAAGTTCTTGGAACTGTTTATACATGGTGGGAAGCCTGTCTTGAATTACTTCGTTTCGTAGATGGGTTACGTCTAACCAAACTCCACCATGCTCAGTATCTCTTCCAGAAATTATTTCATTATAATTAGCACGAGCCACCACATCACGTGGTGCTAGCTCCATTCTTTCAGGATCATAATTTTTCATAAACCTTTCACCTTTTGAATTTAACAGAATACCTCCTTCACCACGTATTGCTTCTGTGGCCAGCAAGCCCACTGCTTTTTCGGGCCAAACCATTCCAGTAGGATGGAACTGCACCATCTCCATATCTACTAAATCTGCACCTGCTTCATATGCTAGAGCTACACCTTCTCCATAGTTTTCAAAAAGCCTAGAACTACTTACTGGATAGACTCGTGTGTATCCACCAGCTGCAAGGATTAAAGACTTGCATTCAAATGTCACAAATTCTTTATTTTCGATATCTGCGCCAAGTGCTCTATTTACTTCACCACCATCATCATCATTATCTGACTTTAATAATTTCATGATGTAAACATTGTCTATCATTCTTATTTTCCGCTGATTTACTTGCTCCATCAATACACGAATTATTTCCTGACCAGTCCAATCTCCGTAAAATACAGTTCTTCTATATGTGTGAGCTCCAAAAAACCGCTGTGTTAGCCTACCATCTTTTTCCCTATGGAACCTAGCACCCCAATTAACTAGTTCCATTATAGCATCGGGTGCATTTTTGCAAAGTACCTCAACTTTTTCATAGTCAGCAATAAACTCGCCTTCTCTCAAGGTATCACTTGCATGTATCATCCAGTTATCTTCTGGATCCATAATACCAAGCGCTGCATTGATACCGCCTCTTGCTTGCGTTGTATGAGGATCACCTATTTTACTTCTACTAACTATGAGAACATTAGCGCCAGCATCATAAGCTGCAATTGCAGCTCGAAGACCAGCAGATCCACCACCTATAACTAAAACATCACATAAGTAGTTGGATTGTTTTTTAGTATGATCTGCCATTTTTTATGAGTCAAGCCATCTTCAACAAAGTAGTATTTAACTACAAAGACTCTCAAAGAGGTTTGCGGAAAAAGTCATAAAAGCGCTCTCAAAAGCTGAATCCTAGCCTGACTTCAAATTTAGGAATTACTACTTCTTTTTGCACGAAGCAAGCTGTTCAGGATATGTGTGTTGCTCAATATAGCTAGCGAGATCATAGCAGTAGTCATAAAAAGATCCAAAATTTTTTCGGTACCACAAAAATCTTATCATTACTAAATTTTATGCTTCACGCATTGGAAAAGAAATACACTTTCTCTTTCTTTCAAAAGCAAATCTATTTCTTCATGAAGCCTATTCTTATGCTGCAGAAGTACTTCTGCAAGGTAGTCTTGCCAGTTGAGCTAGAGGTGGTAGTAGTACATCACAGAACCATTTTTCATAGCATACGGCCATGACCGTACGTGCTTGCCATAAAAGAGGAAGATGATGCAAGAAGCAAGAGCAATACTAATGAAGCAAGAAAGCGCTTCTGCACGATGTTCATCAGGTTTGTATAATCAAAATAAAGATTTGGGTTTAGTAGAGAGACTGACTGTGCGCGCCTCCTGGTCTATTACAATTATAGAAATCCAAATGCAAAGCTGACAGCCATAGCAGCTAATACCAACGCACTAATCTTTGGCAGGTATTTTGTATAAGATATTACTCTGTCTTGAATATGCATGTAGACTTTAACTGCCAAGACAGTTATACCTATGAGTGCTATTGCAACAGAAGAAGCATATGCGATCATCAATAGTATTGGATTAACACCACCTATGGCTAGAGAGAGAATAACAAATTCTTCTTCGTGTGCGAAGCCAAGTACAAGTGCAAAACCTGCAATTGCTGCAAGCGTAGGCCTTACCCTTTGCCTATGGATATGCTCATGTGTATGGTAACCAATTTCCTTATGCCAGTGAGAGTGTTCATGATCGATATGATCTATATTCTCCTGGTGAAGGTGCCCGTGCTGATCTTCCTGCAAGTCTTCAGATTTTTCTCTCCAGAACACGAATGCTAATACACCTAATGCAATGGCTACTGCATAATTCATGTAAGTTTGCGGTATCTGTATCAACATACTTACGAAGATGAATGCTAATACTACAGCAACCGAGGATAGAAAGTGTGCACCTGCTATTATACTAGAGCTAACAATACTACTAGACAGGGGTCTTTTGCTTCGTATCGAATACAGAACTGCTACCGTCCAGCCATGAGATGGATTTACTCCATGCAGCAAACCAAAAGCTATTACGCCTAGCATTACTGGTGTAAGCTCTACCAAACTATACATCGAATAGAATACATGTGTTGCCAAGTTAAGTAAATGTTTAGATAGCGCTCACAAGAGAGAGAGAGAGAGAGAGAGAGAGAGAGAGTATCTGTTGTCATCTATCAAAACCATTACTACCACGTCCAATAACGATTTTTAGACTTGTTCCTCGATTCCATTTCTTGCTTTAACTCTTCTCCACCCAACATTTCCCGAGGGTTTATTGAAACGCCTGCTTTCTTCTTCTTTTTGTCCCCGTCTGTCTTGAAATACCATATGATGTCGTCAGCTTTTGCTCCAAGCAAGATTCCGATTTTCTTATTGGGATTGTTAACAGGATAGTCCATAGCAGTCGCAACATCAAGACCTTAGTCTGCAGGCTCTTTTGCCAGTTTTACCTTTATTTTCAGAAGCTCAGGGTCAATTCTACCTCGTTCAACGTCATTGATAGCAGCCTTTAGGCTAACTGAGGATCTCTATCTGCTCTAAAATCTTCAAGGAATTGGTCAAATATTTTGTTAATCATGCAGGTCTGCCTGCTATCATCAAAATACAACATATAGCAACGTAGAATGGGGTCCAAGAAGGACAGCTAAGTTACATCTCTAAAATACGAGCTCGTCAGTTGAAAGCGTCCGGGCACAGTATCTACACTTAAGCACCACTTTTTCCATGTCGATGACATCTATCAAAGATCTTATTTCTTCGTCACTATTTGTAATGCATTTTAGGTTAGGACACTTGAAGATCCCGACTATTGAATGAGGCATCTGGATCTTACGCTTTTCGAGAAGCTTATAATCCCGTATGATGTTGATTGTTGACTGCGGGGCAATGAGTGCAAGCTTGTTGGTTTCATTTGTTTCCAAAAATCTATTTTCGACCTTTATGATGTCCTTCTTGCCATGCTTGCTACTTGGCACATTGAGTGCGACAGTGATGACGTTGCCCTCCTTGCCAGTGATGCTCAGTGCTCGCAAAACCAAAAGTGCCTTACCGGCTTCAATATGATCTATTACTGTACCATCTTTTATTCTGCGCACAAGAAGCCGGCTCGTATCAGACATTGTGGTGTCAATGCTGTGTTCTGCTAAGTATAATATCAGCATACCGATTAAATAGCATACAGAAGAGATCAACGATACATTGATTATTCCGCTGTGCTAATAGCTACTTTGTGGGATTATTCAATCGCTGGAAACCAAAAGGAAAAATGTACAGTCTAAGATGCACACAATGCGGTGCAGGATTCTTGTCCAGCTACAACCTTGAGGCTCCTATATGCGGCAAGTGTCTCCAAAAGGCAAAATCTTTAGATTCTACTATAGATCATGAAAAAGCCTGCGCTAAGTGCGGCACACAAGGCGTAATCTATGGTAAAGAGTACTGCCATTCGTGCTACTTTGGATTTCAGAAGAAGAATTGACCTGATGCAAAGAAGGTCTGCAAAGAGTGTTGAAATAATAATAGTGTAAATGCTGCAATAGCCTAGTACATGTTTGCCTTTATCTTCTGATGTCTTGTATATACAAGAGAAAAAAAATTTATTGTAGGTAATACGAAGCCTTGTCTCTTATTTTACTACAATAATTTTTTATCAAGGACTTGGCTACTCTTGTCGTCATTGTATTAATTTATCCAATGAAAGAATAGGAATACACTTTCATCGAAAAAGTGTATATCCCTGTAGAGGAAACTCGATAAGCTTTAGCCAAATGTGAATGTGTATATTTGAAATCCTCTGCCTGCAACCTCGATTGCTATCTGATGGTTGCCATAGCCTTCATGCTCTACAACGTTATAGAGCCTTTGACCATCTATTTTGACCGTGCCATCCTCAGAGATATCGGTTCCTCTTGAACTGTTGTCTAATGGCGAGTTGTCCTCCAAAATACGAAGCTCACCCTTGCCTCCTGCAACTATGTTGACTGCCTTGGCAGAGTACGATAGCACAATATGTCCAACTTGGCTCTGAAGTTCCATATGGTCGGCATTGTTCTTCCATTCACCAGCAAGATATATCCTATTTGGCACAACCTTGGTATTGTCAGGGACCGTGTAATTGACTATCTGATCCGGTCGGTATCCTTCAGAGTTTCCAAGTGGTGCCCTTGAATATTGGTAGCCAAAGTACAGCTCAGGTGTATTGATCCTATCGAAGTTGACGCTCTGCGAACTTTCTGGATTGCTTATTGATTGATCAATTGTGGTGTTTGCACCGATGTATTCTGCGCGCTCTGCAAGGAGCGATTGGATGACTTTTTCGGTTTCAGCGTATCCACCTTCTCCTATGTGATCATAACGGATGTAACCATCAGTGTCGATCAGATATTTCCGCGGCCAGTAGCGGTTATCATATGCATTCCATGTTTGCTTTTCATTATCCTGAGCAACAGGATATCTGATGTGGAATTTTTCAACTGCAGCCTGGACGTTGTTATAGTCTTTTTCAAACTCAAA